>CAMYZR010000007.1 GCA_947303905.1 uncultured Atopobiaceae bacterium | reverse complement strand
ATCGGCGGCAACGGCGCGGGCAAGTCCACGCTGCTCAACGCCCTGCGGGGACGCAACGTGCTGGAGACCGGTGCCGTGCGCGCCTCCGATGACGCGGGGCGTCACACCACGGTCGCGCGCCGCATGGTGAGCCTGCCCGACGCGGGTGTCATCGTGGACGAGCCGGGACTCAGGAGCCTGCCTTTGGTTGGCCACGAGCGTGGCCTGGCGCTGGTCTTTCCCGACATCGCGCACGAGGCGGCCGCCTGCCGCTTCCGCGACTGCACGCACACGCATGAGCCTGGCTGTGCCGTCATAGGCAACGCTGAGGAGCTGGGTTATGCGGGACGACGCCTCGATGCGTACCTCTCGCTCGCCCACGAGATGCGCGCCTCCCGCCAGACCCTCGACCCAGACGTGGTCATCTGAGGCCCGCGTTCGAGTTCGATAGCTTCTAGCTGCGCAAACAGATGACTTCTGCGATGGGACCCTCCGCCTGGTGCGGTGGGCCCCATTCTCGTGTGTGGAGGGTGCGTGTGCGCCGGCCTCGGCTCCATGGAGCGCCCACACGCACAGCCCTCGCGAAAAGCTGCGATTTCCTGCAAAAAGGCCTGCGACCTACCTTGGGCCTACTGGCGACCTACCTGGCGCGTATATGAGTTCAGAAGCATGGCCCCGAAGGGCATGGCCGACCCAAGAATTGATGGTGCGGGCCGGGTGGCCCGCGTCGGACCTTGGGAGGTGTCCATGTCGGGGAGGTTCAGGATCGTGCTTTCGTTGGCCTTTGCGCTTCTGGGCGTGGTGTCGTGCCTGGCCTATGCCGATTCCGTCAGAAGCGAGGCGGAGCGGGTTCGTTCCGACGCCATCGCGCGCTTTGGCGGCGAGGTTGCCGAGCTCGTGGTGGCGGATCGTCCGCTCGAGGCGGGCGACGTCGTGACGGAGCACGACGTCAACGTACGCGACTGGGTGTCCGACCTGGCACCTTCCGGGGCTCTCACCGATCTGGACGATGTCGTTGGCCGGCAGGTGAGCGTGCCTGTGGCCGAGGGCGCACCGCTGACCGAGCTCAACTTCCGAGACGAGTCCGTGCTGGCCGAGGTGCCCGCTGGCCATGTTGCCGTGAGCGTTCCGGTAACCGAGAAGCTTGGTATCTCGCGCGGGGTCACAAGGGGTGCGCGGCTCTCGGCGTATGCGGTCTCAGACGAGGGGCCGCGCCTCATCGCCGGCGACATAGAGGTGCTCTCCGAGCTCGGCACCACCACGGGGATCGTTGCGTCGCAGCAGGTGACCATAGCCGTTTTGCCAAACGATGTCACCGCGGTGCTCTCTGCGAGCGCCTCTGGCGAGCTGAGGCTCGTGATTCCGGCGGATGACGTCGAGGTGTCCGATGGCACGCCTCGGCCAGGACCGCCCGATGAGATCGAGCCAGATGGGACGGAAAGGGACCAAGACGAAGGAGGTGCCGAGTGATGACAGACATGTGGCTTGGCTATGCGGAAAAGGCCGGACGTCGCGAGGTGCTCATGGCGCTGCGTCGGATTGCGCCGGGGTCGGCGGTGGTGTTTGCGCAAAGCGCCCAGGACCTGCGCGAGCGCCTGCATGACGAGGAACCCGGCACGGTGGGTGCCATCGTGGGGCACTCCTCGAACGGCGTCTCCGACATGAACCTCGCGGCGGCACTCGCTCACGATGGTTACGCGTCTGAGGTGGTCCTTGTCGCGCGTGGTGCCAGCGGGTCGTTGCGGTCGCGTGCGAGTCGCGCGGGCGTGAGTCGTGTGGTGGATGCAACGGTGGCTCCGGCATTCGAGCTCGTGGCGGCAGGTGGTGGCGATAAGCCCCAGGCCGGTGGAGGCCGTGATGGTGGGGCACGTGCGGCAGGGGAGGCCGAGGTCTCGCAGGAACGCTCCGCCGCGCTGGCGCACAAGGTGCCGGCGGTGGAAGCCACGGAGCCCACCCATACAGACAAGGCTGCGTCTTCCCATGACCGCACGACCGAGTCCCCGCAGGTGGTGCTGGGTGCAAGGGCGGCCGAGGCATCGCCCATCCTCACGGTCTCGTCTGGTCGCGGGGGCGTGGGCAAAACCGCACTGGTGGCACTCATGGCAAGCGTTGCCGCCCGCTGGGGGATGGATGTGGCGGTGGTCGATCTCGACCTCTCCTGTGGGAACCTGCATGTCTGCTTTGGCGTGACCAAGGGGCCAGACCTCGTGCGCATTGCCCCCGATGGCGTGCCCACGGCTGAGTCGATGGGCCGCGCAAGCGTGCGTTGCACGGAGCGCGTCCACCTGTGGGGTCCGTGCGAGCGTCCGGAGATGGCCGAGCTCGTGATGCCTCACGTCGCCACGCTGCTCTCGTACCTGTCCAGCAGGTACGACCTGGTGCTGGTGGACACCTCGACGACCTTCACGGATGGGGTCGCCCAGGCCGTGCAGTCTTGCGATCGGCTGCTGGTGGTGCATGACGAGCGACCTGGTGCCGTTGCGTCCGCTGCCCGCATCAGCGCGCTGGCAGTCAGGCTTGGCGTGGCGCGCACACGAATCGTGCGCGTGATCAAACTGGGCGATCCGCGCACCAAGGCCAATGCCTTCGAGGGCCGCGCCGAGGTGGGCCTGGAGACGGCGCGCATGCATCGAGTTGTCGATGGTGGTATCGAGGCGGAGGACCTGCTCGTCTCCGGAAAGGTGGGGGAGCTGGTGACAACGGGCTCGGACGTGGTGGGCTGCGTATCTTCGCTGCTTGCGCAGACCTTGGCCGAGCTGGGCAAGCTCCCCGATGACGAGGAAGCGCGCAAGGCAGCCGACCCGCGCAGCGGCAAGCGCCGTCGCACGCTCTTCGGTCGTCGCAAGGAGGCGGTCTGATGTCGGTCTTGGAACGGGTGCGCGAGCAAGAGGCCCGTGGCTGGGCAGCTGAGCCGTCGTACGATGGCGGTATGTTTGGGGTGGTCTCCGAGCAGGAGACACTCTCGTCCACGCTCAAGCGCGAGCTGATGAGACGCTTGGGCCTGGCGACGGTCGCGGACATGGTTGGCGCCTCCGATGCCGACAAGGCGCGCGACGAGCTCAGGGTCACCTGTCAGGCAATCCTCAACGAGGAGCGCTTCTCGGGGCTGTCGGATGCCGAACGCGAGTCCGTGGTTCGCAGGGTGCTCGACGAGGTGGTTGGGCTTGGGCCCATCCAGCCGCTCCTTGACGATGCGAGCATCTCTGAGGTGATGATCAACGGCTGTGCCGCCATCTACTACGAACGGGCGGGCAGGCTGCATCTCTCCGAGGTGCGCTTTGAGTCTGCGGACCAGATCATGATGGTGATAGACCGCATCCTCGCACCGCTGGGGCGACGGCTCGACAAGAGTTCGCCTTTGGTCAATGCGCGCCTCGCCAACGGCGATCGCGTCAACGCGGTTGCGGTGCCCATTGCCATCGATGGACCTTACGTCACCATCCGCAAGTTCTCCAACCGCATCACGTCAATGGCGCGACTGGTGGAGCTTGGCTCGGTGCCCCCGTGGTACGCAATCCTGCTCTCTTGGGCAGTGCGGGTGCGCCAGGACATAGCGGTTGCGGGAGGAACAGGATCGGGCAAGACCACGCTGCTCAATGCACTGTCGTGCGAGATAGACCATGGCGAGCGCGTGATTACCATCGAGGATTCGGCGGAGCTTCGCTTTGACCGGCGGGCGCATGTGGTGCGCATGGAGGCGCGCGATGCCTCCATCGAGGGCACTGGTGAGGTGACGATACGCGACCTGGTCAAGAACGCCCTCAGGCAACGGCCAGACCGCATCGTGGTCGGCGAGGTCAGAGGCGCAGAGGCCATTGACATGCTCCAGGCGATGAACACTGGCCATGACGGATCGCTCACCACGCTCCATAGCGGAACCGCCGAGGAGGCAGTGCTTCGTCTGGTGCTCATGGCGCGCTTTGGCATGGATCTGCCCGCCTCGATCATCGAGGAGCAGGTGGCGACCGCGCTCGACCTGATCGTGATGTCAGCCCGTCGCAGCGACGGATCGCGGCGCATCACCTCGCTCTCGCAGGTGGGCAGGGCAAAGGACGGCAGCGTGCAACTGACCGAGCTCGTCTCCTACTCGACCGCTGACGACTGCTGGCACCTCGAGCAGGAGCCGGCATTTGTCGAACGCTCGGTCGAGGAGGGCCTGCTTGATGGGGAGGAGGTGAGTCGGTGGAGACGCTCGGTATCGTGAGCTGCGCCGCCTGCTGGGGAGTCTCCGCTTATGTGGCTGTTGGGGGTGGTGTGGCACGCCATGCTGACGGCTGGGTCACACGCAGCGTCTACCTGCGCGTTCGGCGGGCTTGCGCTCTGGTGGGCACGACGCCGGCGGTGGCGATGCTCCTACGGTTGGCCTCGTGGCAGAACATGGCGGACTCGCTTGCCCGTGCGCTAGGGCGTCGGGGGCTCTATGCCGGTCGGGAGGAGTCCTGCGCGCTCGTTGTCCTCGTGGCAATGACTGTGTCGATGCTCGTGGGGCTCTCCGCAAGAAGCGCTTTGGGAATCGTCGTGTGCCTGCTGGGAGCTGTCGTTGGCGTCGAGATCTGGCACTCGTCGCGCGTTCGCGCCCGTGAGCGTGCCCTCATCGACGAGATGCCCCAGGTGTTCCGGACGCTGGCGATGGCGCTGGGATCGGGTGAAACCCTGACCCAGGCGATCGAGTACGTGGGGGTGCACGAGCGCGGGTATGCCGGCGAGGCGTTTGTGCACGTCGCCCTCAGGCTGAGATGCGGTGCCTCTACGGAGGATGCCATGGCACAGCTGAGTCGCGAACTCGATGCACCCGGCGTCGGCCTCCTCGTGACCGCCTTGGCCATTGCCCAGCGTACGGGAAGCCCCCTGCGCTCGCTTTTCCAGAGCTCAGCCCGGTTGGTGGAACGCCAGGGAGAGTACGAGCGACTTCTTGCGGTCAAGACCGCGCAGGTACGCCTGTCGGTTCGGATCGTGTGCCTGCTGCCACTCGTCTTGGTGTGCCTGCTGTCGCTCATCTCCGTGGACTACCAAAACGGGCTTTCCACTCCCGCCGGCGTGATGAGCCTGCTTGTGGCTGCAGGCATGGACGGCTGCGCCCTCATTGTGATCAGACGCCTGATGAAAGGGGTGATCTGAGGTGGACCTTACGCTCTTGGCGAGTTGCTCCGTGTGTGGTTGCAGTGCGTTCGCCACGGTCTTTGCGCTCACGGGCGGTGGTGTTGGTCAGCGGAATCGCGCGACTCCTGCGGAGGATCCCCTGGACGCGCTGCTTGCGCGGTTGCGGCACCTGCCCGTTCTGGAACGCATGGAGAAGCAGGCTTCGACCTCACGAGGCCGCTCGGAATGCCTCAAGCAGATGCCAACGATGCTCGACGTGGTGACCCTTGGGCTCTCGGCGGGGCTGTCGTTCGATTCCTCGCTCGAGCTCTATTGTGGCCGCTACGACAGCGAGCTGGCACGCGTGCTTGGTGCGGCGATGCTCACCTGGAGATTGGGCACCGAAAGCAGGGATGAGGCGCTCATGGGCGTGGCACGCAAACTGAAAATGGCTTCCTTCGACCGCTTCGCGGGCGTGGTTACGCAGGCCTTGGCCTTTGGCTCGCCCCTTGCGGTGACGCTCGAGCATCAGGCGCAGGCGATACGCGACGAGCAACGCTCGCAGATAGAGGAGGAGATCGAACAGGTACCGGTCAAGATGTTGATCCCCTTGGGAGTGCTGATCGTCCCGGCGATGCTTCTGGCGATCCTGGGACCCCTCTTTGGCGCCTCGCTTTCGCTCGGTTAGCAAAGGCACTGGTAGTCAATGGTTTGGGCTGGCCTGTCTGGCCCGTTGGCAAGAAAGGAGCAAGAGATGCAGAGACTGTCTACGTCTGGAGCCGCAATGCCGCGTGGGGTGCGTGAGCTGCTTCGAGAGGAGCATGGGCAGGGGACCACCGAGTACGCGATTCTGGTCGGTGTGCTGGTCGTGATCGCAATCCTGGCCATCATCGCCTTTCGAGGCAAGGTCCAGGAGCTCTGGACGGCAATCGTCAACGGAATGAACGCGCTCTAGGCACCAGAGATGTCGCGCAAGGTGGTCAGGCGTCTTCAGGATGCCGGAATGCTGGTCGTCGGACTCGTCGCACTGCTTGCGTTGGTCCTTCTTGGCTTGCGTGGGTGGGGATGCGTATGCGGCGAAAGCCGCGACGCGGTCCCTGCCGACGGGGAGCGTGAAGACCATTTCGAGTCTCGAGGCCCGGAAGAGCGCGTCGAGGGTCAGTCAGGCAGACAAGCTGAGCCACTCGGCAAGGACGGATCTGGGCAGGGGACGCCTCCCGTGACAAGCGTGACCTCGGCGTCGGATGTGAGCGTTCATGACGAGGCGGGGGAGGTCGAGCAGGTGGCGACTCGCCTGCTCGCCTCCTACCGTGACGAAGGCGACTGCGTCCTGGTGGAGGCGAGCTACCTGGATCTTCTTGGATCGGTGTGGGGCTGCGTGGTGCAGGGTGACCAGTGGGTGGATATCTGCGTGGTCGAACAGATTGACGAATCATCCAGCCGGGTCCACGTGATGCGGCTCGATGCGTCGGAAGTGGCTGATGAGCTCGATGCGGATAACCGCGAGGCATTGGGCTCGGGCAAGGATGGTGATGGTTGAGATGGATTTGCTGAGACGTGCGCTTGCCCGGGCGGGAGGCGCCAGGGGGCAGTCGACGGTCGAGTACGCGCTGGTCTTAATCGCGTTTCTCACGATGGCCCTGACGATGGGGGCCATCTGGCAGGCGGGGAGAGATGGCACCTTGCTCAGGTTGGCGGTCGGAGCCGCCTCGCATGGTGCGGGCGATGGTGGCCTTCTGGGAGCAGCGCGAGACATCGCTCTGTTCTGAGTGAGATGCAAGGACGCTTATGAACGGGAGAGGTGATTGCTTTGAACCAGTTCAGCGATCGGGGACAGTCGACTGTCGAGGCGGCAGTGGTCCTGCCGTCGGTGATGCTCGTCTTTGCACTACTGCTTCAGCCGGCATGCCTCTCCTACACGCGGTCGGTCATGCGTGGTGCGGCTGGAGAGTGCGCTCGTGCCGCTGCGACTGCCTACGGGTCGGACCTTGGCTCCTGCAAGGCCTTCGCCCTGCGCAGACTTGCGGCGGTGCCTGAGGTCCCGCTCTTTCACGTGGGCGGGCAAAGCGACTGGTCCATTCGGATAGATCGCGGAGAAAAGCAGGTGAGCGTGCAGATCAGCGGTCATGCCCGACCACTTCCGCTCCTTGGGACCTTGAGCGGGTTGGCCTCGATGCGTGACGGAAAGGGTGTTGTTCTCCGCGTCAGCCTGAGCGAGCAGATGCGTCCGGATTGGGTGGGAGGTGACTATGGTGCCTGGCAGTCTATGTGGGGCTGATGGTCACAGCGCGAACCGTGGCCTCGGAATTCAGTCGTTCGTGCGAGACGACGGTGGCTATACGACCCTCGCGGTCGCCGTTGCGCTCCTCCTGAGCTTGTCGCTGGTGTTTGGCACGGCAGCCGCCCATTGGGCGATGGCGCGGGCGGCTGACGTCCAGGAGGTTGCCGACGCGACCGCCATGGCGGGCGAGAACTGCGTGGCAGCGTTCTCGACGGTCGCGCAGGTAATCGACGCCTGTGTGCTCACCATGGGGATATGCGGAGTGGTGGTCTGTGGGGCAGGTCTGGTGGTGGCTGCTATACCTCCGCTTCAGGCAAAGTCGCCCGTTATCGTGGATGCGGGACGAAAGATCCTGGATGCCCAGCGCGAGTTTGCCAAGTCTGCCGCCAAAGGCCTCAAGACCTTCGAGACGGCCTTGCCAGCGCTCATCATGGCAAACTCTGCCTCGTGCGCAAAGGCGAACTCCTCTGGTGGCCTGAGCTATGTGGGCATGGCCGTGCCCTTTCCGCAGGTCTCCAAGACGGACTACTCCTTCCTGGAGAAGGACGTGGACGCATCGGAGATGGAGCAGGATGCCGATCGGCTGGCAGAGGCATCCGCCAGAAAGCAGGAGGCTCATGAGCGCGCCAATGCGGCAAAGACCAGGGCGTGGATGGCCGACAACGTCGACAACCCAAAGTGCCTCCACAGCCGCGTCGCGACACTCACCAGTTTGGGTGCCGGCCTGAACCCGCTCTACCCCTCGGTGGAGGTGTGGGAGTTCGAGTATGCGCGCATCCGAGCCCGCAACTACTACGCGCGACGTTATGCCACGAACGGCCCCACTGGTGGAGGGACCGACGAGCTGCAGCGCTCGTGCGCCCGCAAGCAGTTCTACGGGTATGCCCTCGAGGCGCTTGGAAAGATGTCGTGCAAGGACACCGACACCGAGGTCTCCATGAACCTCGAGGTCCTGCCGCACACCACGCAGATGGTGCGTGAGACCAGGCTCTACACCGATGTCGTGTGGCCTTGCACGAGCGAGGAAGCGGGTACGACGCTGCACTGTTCCCTGAGCTGTCCCGGTGCAATCGGAGCCTTTGCGGGCAATGCCTCGCTCTCGCGTATCGACGGCGGGTCTGTGCTCAGATGCCCCTTCTGCCTCATGGACGCCCAGGCCATGGGCAACGTCGCCGATGCCTCGACAAACATCAACAACGGGTTCGAGCACTACTGGCGCATTGTCGTGGAGGCGTCGAAGGAGTACGAGCGTGCCCGCAACGACGAGATCGCTGCGGAGAAGGAGATGCAGGAGGCGGCCGAGGAAGGCCGCAGCGCCTTTGACGAGGCAATGGACGCGCTGTCGGTCGATCGGCCAAAGTTCTGTCCTCCAGGGGCCTGGGGTTGCGTAAGCGTGGTGTACCGTCCCCAGGCGGTCGCAGTGCCCAACGAGCTGACCAGTGCGTTTCTCTCGGGAGCACGACTTCCGGAGGGGGCTGCGGTTTCGGCTGCCACGTTGGCGCCGGACGACTCGACGGCGGGAAACACGATTCTCGCCCGTGCCTTCGACGGGCTGCGCTCCGAGGTGCCCAGTTCCGGGTTCGTCCTTGACCTGGTCGGGAACGTGACTGGCCTCTGGGGAGATCTCCTCGTGGGTTATGGCTCGGCGTACGGAAGGGTCGAGACGGCAGCGGGGAGCTTCATCAGTGGGGTCGAGGGCGTCTTCGGCGAAAAGGTCGCCTCCTGGCTGCGCGGCAAGTTGAACGGATTGGTGAGTGGGGCTGGCCTACAGCCCGCCGACCTGCGCCTTCGCAAACCTGTTTTGGTCAATAGCCAGACGGTTCTCGACAAGGCGGGATACACCACGGTGGCAACGGCGCGTCAGGTGCTGCAGGAGCTGCCCACTTCGCCCGCGGAGCTGGTGTCATATGCGAGCGGACGCGTGGCCAGCCTGCTTGGATCAGGAGAGTTCACCATAGCCGAGCTGCCCATTCCCGGTCTTGAGGGCGTGACCATACCGCTCACCATCGACCTCTCCAAGATAGGTGGTGGCTCATGAGGGAAGGGCTTTGCCGCAGCCGTGCGGAACGTGGCCAGATGGCTGTTGAGTTGGCGGTGGTGTTGCCCGTCTGCATCGTGGTGGCCTTGGTGGCATTCAACCTCTGCCGCTTCATCGAAGCTTGCGCAACCTTCGATCGCGTGGCTCCTGACGCCGTGATAGCGCAAGGGGTGTCCCCAGCAGGCGAGCAGAGTGCGCTCTCTGCAGCCGGACAGGTTCGCTCGTCCATCCAGAGTGCGCTTGACATGTCCTCGTGCGAGGTCTCGGTGCAGGTGTCCGGGGCGTCTCAGGGCGCCGCGAGATCTGCGGTGGGGTTCTCCGTTTCGCCCTTGCTGACAACCTTCACCTGTACGCTTCGATATCGGCCATGGCCTGGGTCGTTTGTGATGGCAGGCGTCGTCTTCACGCCGCCGATTGCCCTGACGCACACGAGGACGCTGGTGGTCGATAGGTTCAGACCTGGGGTGGTGGTGTAGGTGAATGCTGCGACGCTTGAGGTCCAGCGAGAGTTCGGCGAGGGAGAGCTGCTGGTCTTTAGGGTGCTGAGCAAGCCGTTCGAGCGCCTGAGGGGACTTCTCGGCACAAGGGCGGATGCTGACCCGGTGGCCCTCATGGGCTGCTCGTCGGTCCATACCGTTGGCATGGCCTACCGACTTGACATCGCCTTCGTGGGACGAAGCGGGGCGGTGCTCGCGGTGTGGCGCTCGGTGCCGCCGGGAAGGCTGCTGGCAAACAGTCGGGCATGGGTGACGCTCGAGCGCCCCCACAGGCGGGGCACGTGGCTCGCGCAAGGCGAGATGGTTCACATGACGTTGAGAAAGGACGGATGACGATGGATCAGCGGAGCAGAAACAGGCAGGACGGACGAAAGTCGACGAGGTACGTCTTCGCGGGTAGCCAACAGGAAAAGGAGGGAGCGGGCTACAAGACCTGTCCGCGTTGCGGTGAGGTCCTCTTTTCCGACATGGATGTCTGCTACGGCTGCCTCTATGACTTCTCTCGCGACGAGCAGGCTCGCTCCGAGGCGCTGCAGCGCCAGCGTCTGAGGGTGCTGTCGGGCAGACAGGCCCAAGTTCCAAATCCGAGCATGTCGGGCAATGCGTCTGACCCTCTCGATGCCATCGAGCTGGACGAGATTGATGACGACCCTCCACAGGATGAGCTGGCGTCGTCACAGGGGGAGGAGCGCGCTCAGAGCGTTCCACGCCACAGCAAGGAGCAACGCGGCTCTACGGAGGACACGCTCGATCTCAGCACGGCATTGCCTGACACCCTGGAGGGTGGTGCAGGGACGCTTGACCCCGACAAGACCTGCCTGGCAAGCGAGGTTTACAAGCCTCCCAAGTTCCGCGTGATAGCGCGTTCGCATGACATGCAGGTGAAGGTGCCCCTGCCCGTGCGAGGGCTCATGGTGGGACGTGACAGCTCCAACGACATCATCCTGTTCTCGCGGGCGGTCTCGCGTTCGCATCTGAGGCTCGTGCCCCTCGATGACCATGTCATCGTGCAGGACTGCGGCGCAACCAATCCTGCCCAGGTGCGCGGAGAATCGATTGAGGGAACGGTGCGACTGGTCGAGGGGGAGGAGGTCGAGGTGTGCGGTACCTTGCTGCGCATTGAGACCGATCGGCCTGACCCCGCGGCCTGATGCGCCACTGGCACTTGTTCTGCTTACTGCATGGCTCTGGTATCCTTCTCTCAGGCGTCCTCCCGGGACGCCTGAGTATCTAGGAGGCTTCCATGTTCTCAACCAGGCAGACAAATCCCGTACGTAGGGGAATCCTCGCACTGCTCCTTGCACTCGCTGTCGCGCTGGTGCTGCCGGCACGCCTTGCCCTCGCTGACGACTATTCGATCGACCAGGTGACCATCGATGCGACGGTCAACACCGACGGCTCGGTCGACGTCCTCGAGTCTCGCGAGTTCGACTTCGATGGGTCGTACCACGGGGTCTACTGGAAGATTCCGTCTGGATACTACGAGGGCCGCATGGTCGAGCCCACCATCACCGCGGTCGGCGAGATGGTGTCGGGCAGCTTCGTGCCCTTCGAGGAGAGCTATTCGGGTGACAACCACACCTACCAGGTTGATGACTATGGCAGCTACGTCCGCGTCAAGCTCTACTCCGCGCACTCCTACGAGGCGGCGACGTTTGTCATTGGCTACACCGACAGCAACCTTGCCGCACGCTACGACGACGTGTCAGAGCTGTACTGGAAGTTCGTCTCTGATGGTTGGGACGTCGAGTCGCAGAACGTTACCTGCACCGTGCACCTTCCGGTTCCTGACGGAAAGCGGGTGGAGCCCGAGGAGAACGTTCGCGCCTGGGGCCATGGCCCGCTCGACGCGACGGTGAGCTTCGATGGCAACGACATCGTGTACACGGTGCCCGGGGTCGGTACCTCTGAGTTTGCCGAGGCCCGCATCACCTTCCCCGATGACTGGCTGAGCGAGACCACCTCGATGGGTGGAACGGTGCTCCAGGACATCCTTGAGGAGGAGCGGGCATGGGCGGACGAGGCCAGTGCGAGGCGCGCTCGCGCACGCATGCTCACCTACGGCGGTGCGGGCATCGAGGGCATCGCCACGCTGGGCAGCATCCTCGCCTCGATCCTTGCGTTGCTGCGCTATCGCAGGTCGCACAAGCCCTCCTTCGACGACAAGTACTTCCGTGACGTGCCCTCAAACGACCATCCGGCGGTGCTCGGCGCGCTCTACAGGGACGGCAGCCCCTCGGGCGAGGACTTCACCGCGACACTCATGCGTCTCACTGACATGGGCGCCATAGCGCTGGAGCTCGTCACCATCGAGAGCAAGGGCATGCTTGGCCGCGTCAAGACAAAGGAGGACTACCGCCTGACGCTGACCAACAGGGCCGAGACCATGGAGATGTCCGAGATCGACCGCAAGGCCCTCGACACCATCTTCAAGAGGATCGGCAAATACGCCCCCTCACGCAAGGGAGCGGACAATAGCGGTACCTCCATATGCTTCGCTGATCTGGAGAAGGTGGCAAAGAAATATCCCGAGCGCTACCACGACGCCTTCGAGAACTGGAACGCGAAGGTCGAAGCCACCGTCGCCACCCGCCAGTTCTTCAAGGGCTCCAAGGGCAAGCCCACGGGCCGCGCCCTTGCGGTCATCTGCTCGGTGATCAACGTCGTGCTCTTCAGCGCCTCCGTCCTGCTGCTCATTATCACGGAGGCATGGCAGCTCTTCGTTCCGCTCATCCTGTTGCAGGTGGCGGCGTGCTTCCTGTCGATTATCGTCGCCATCAAGTGCAAGCCCATATCGGATGAGGCCATCGAGCTGAGGGCAAAGCTGGAGGCCCTGAGGCGTTGGCTCAAGGACTTCACGCGCCTCGAGGAGGCAGTCCCGCGCGACGTCGTTCTCTGGAACCGCCTGCTGGTCATGGCCGTCGTCCTCGGCGTGGCGGACGAGGTCATCAAGCAGCTCAAGATGATCGCTCCCGAGATGCTCGAGAGCTCTGCGATGGCACCCACGTACGGGTGGTACTACGTTGGGCCTCACGGGCGTCCGTACGAGAACTTCAACTCGAGCTACGAGAGCGCACACCATGTCAGCTCCGCAGCGCTGGCGGCATCCGAGTCGAGCTCCGGCGGCGGCGGAGGCGGCGGCTTCTCCGGCGGCGGAGGCGGAGGCTTCGGCGGAGGTGGCGGCGGAGGTGCCTTCTAGCGTCATGTCGTGCCCACGGTCCGAAGGCTTTATGGCACAGATGGGTACAATAGACTCTGTTGGTCAAATCTGGTCTCGGAGACTACAGGGATGAGAAGGTACGCGCGTCTTCTTGGCTCATACGCCGCACTTGCCGTCACGGGCATGGTGCTCTACACGCCATGGCTGGTGGGACTCACGCCGTCAGACCCGTCCATCCTACGCGCCGGGCTCTCGGTCATCTGCGGCATCCTCCTTGCGGGTGGCTTCGGGGCGTCTACGTACGCCTACCTGCATGAGCCCGAGTATCACCTGCTCGAGACGGGACAGGTGAGCGACACCGAGGACGTCCTTCCCTACCTCAAGTCCATGGGAGAGCTCCCGGTGGTGGGCAGCTATGCCGACGAGGCGTCTGGGCAGATCGAGACCATGGAGCGTCGCCATCAGCGGCTCTACCGCGTGATCGAGTCCACCTTCGGCGAGACGAGCCTGAGTGCCGGCAAGTTCTGCGCGGTGGCGGACTCGGCAAGGAGCACGCTCCTGCGCAACTGCGCCTTGCTTGCCAACCGCATTCAGGCATTTGACGTCGACACCTATCGCAAGTCAAGGCGCAGGCTTCCCGGGACAGGGGAGAGCACCCTTGCAAACGAGCAGCTTGCGATATACGAGGACGCGCTCTCTGACATGCGCGAGGTGCTCGAGGCGAACGAGCGTCTGCTTCTGGAGATGGGCAAGCTCGAGATGGAGCTCTCCGACCTTCAGGGTGACGACAATCGCGAGGACAACACCAAGATGCTCGACGAGGTGAAGAACCTGCTCGAGCAGACAAAGTACTACCGGTAGGCGCGCAGCGCCAAAGGCTTGGAGGAAGAAATGAGCCGCAGGAACACTAAGTCGATAATCGCAGTCATTGCGGGCATCGTTGTGGTGAGCGTCGTGGTGTTTGGCGCCTTCTTCTTGGTGCGCAAGGTCATGGTCCCCAAGAACGTGCGCACGGTGGAGGACGCCACAACCAGCCTTACGCGCTTGGTCAATCAGATCGACCCGATGACTGCGACGCCCGTCAAGTCTTCCATCGAGTACACCGAACAGGACGACACCACTGCCGACGAGCTGCCTGACCTCGACAACAACAAGGTGACCGCCGAGGCGACCACCGACCTCTATGCCGAGATCTGGTGCTCGCCCGAGAAGGCGGGGCAGGGCAGTGACGGTTGGATGCGCGAGCTTGCGGAGGGCTTCAACAAGGCGGGCTACCAGGTGGGCGACCAGAAGGTCTCCGTGCGCATCCGCAACGTCTCGAGTGGTCTGGGCAATGACTACATCACGACCGGCAAGGCCACGCCCGATGGCTACACGCCCTCGAGCCGCCTCTGGATCGACATGCTTGCAGCCAAGAACATCAACTGCGACTACGTGCGCGAGCGTACCGTGGGCAACGTCGCCGGATTCCTCGTCGACCAGAAGCACTACGACGCGCTCGTGGAGGAATACGGCCAGGCGGACCTCAAGGCCGTCACGGAGGCCGTGGGCAAGGGTGACATCACCATGGGCTACACCAACCCCTTCACCAGCAGCACGGGCCTCAACTTCCTGGTCTCCACGCTTCTGCGCTACGACCGCAAGGACCCCCTGTCCGATACTGCCATCGACGGCTTCAGCCAGTTCCAGAAGAACGTGCCCTTCGTCGCCATGACGACCGTGCAGATGCGCGATGCGGCCGAGCGCGGGTCGCTCGACGGCTTCGTCCTCGAGTACCAGCTCTTCGCCAACGAGCCCTCGCTCTCCAAGTCGTACAAGTTCGTTCCCTTTGGGTATCGCCATGACAATCCGCTCGTGGCCCTGCCTGGCGTGGGCGACGACAAGCGCGAGATCCTGGAGCTCTTTGCCAGCTACTGTGACGAGAACGGTGCTGGCTTGGCCAAAAAGTACGGCTTCAACGGCCTCGACGACTACAAGAGCGAGAACCCCGAGATCGATGGCAAGACGCTGCTGCAGGCACAGAAGGTCTACAAGGACAACAAGGACAACGGCAAGCCGGTTGTGGCGGTCTTCGTGGCGGACGTCTCGGGCTCCATGGACGGCTCGCCGATGCGTGCGCTGCAGGAGTCGCTCATCAACAGCATGCGCTACATCAAGAGCGACAACTACGTGGGCATGGTCTCATACTCCGACTTCGTGACCATCGAGCTGCCCATCGATGGGTTCAATCTCAACCAGCAGGCATACTTCAAGGGTGCGGTCGAGGGCCTGCGCGCGGGGGGCGGCACCGCCACCTTTGACGGCATTGCCGTCGCCACGCAGATGGTGCAGGAGGCTCTCGTGGAGCATCCCGACGCCAAGCCGCTGATCTTCGTCCTCTCCGACGGCGAGACCAACACCGGCCATGACCTCTCTGACGTCGAGGGAATCCTCAAGGCGCTGCGTATCCCGGTGTACACCATTGGGTATAACGCCAATATCGACGCATTGAAGAAGATCAGCTCCATCAACGAGGCGGCGAGCATCGACGCGTCGACCGACGACGTGGTCTATCAGCTCAAGAACCTGTTCAACGCCAACATGTAAGAGGGCGGCCCTGGCCGCGATGACCAAAAAGGAGTGTGTCACATGGGCTTCGACCTTGAGATTCCCAATCCCGAGGAGGTCAAGGACCTCGTCAAGCAGGAGACGGCGGTGACGCCTGCCTACGCAAGCGCGGTCGACTCCGCAGCCAGCGAGAAGGGCGACCAGATCGTCAACGTCAACCTCGACTCGGTCCAGAGCCGTCGCGAGATCACCACGGCTGTCAACGAGCTTGGCACCGACATCATGGAGCGCTCCGCAACCAAGAACGCGATTCTCGCCAAGCGCATGGGCGAGCTGTCGCGTGGCGGAAGCGAGAGCGGCGAGGTCGCCAGGAGCCTCGAGGACCTGGCAATCAAGATGCGCGACCTCGACCCGTCGGGTATCGACTTTGCCAAGTCTGGTCCCCTGAGCGGGCTCTTCAACCCCGTGCGCCGTTACTTCGAGCGCTACAAGAGCGCTGACGGCGAGATTGCCGACATCGTCAAGTCGCTCGACCGTGGCCGCACCACGCTCAAGCAGGATAACGTGACCCTCGAGCTGGAGGAGGGCGCCATGCGCGACCTTACCAAGCAGCTCAACCAGAAGCTCGAGATGGCCATCGACCTTGACGCGTACCTCACCTCCAAGGTCGAGGAGATTCGCGCGGCTGGCAACGACGACGAGCGCGTGACCTTCCTTGAGGAGGAGGTCATCTTCCCGCTGCGCCAGAAGATCATGGACTTCCAGCAGCTGCTTGTCGTCAACCAGCAGGGCATCGTCGCCATGGACGTGGTGCGTCGCAACAATCTCGAGCTCGTGCGTGCGGTCGACCGCGCCGAGCACGTGACGGTTGCGTCGCTGCGCACGGCCGTCACGGTGGCCGGCGCCCTCTACAACCAGAAGATCGTGCTCGACAAGGTGCAGGCCTTGAACGCCACAACCAACGACATGATTGCCGCCACGTCGCGCATGCTCAAGGAGCAGGGCGTCGCCGTGCAGCGTCAGGCAACCGAGGCCTCCATCTCTCCCGAGACGCTCAAGGCCGCCTTTAATGACGCGCTGTCCGCGCTCAACGACATCTCGGTCTACAAGCAGCGTGCGCTGCCGCAGATGCAGCAGACCATCGCCGACTTCCGCCAGATCGCCGAGGAGGGCGAGCGCAGGCTGCAGCAGATGGAGGGGTCCGGAAGCTTCACGCTGGAGGGCTAGTTTAGATGCTTAAGGGCTGGGGCGACCGATGGCCGCCCCAGCAGATTCTGTGGATGCCAAAAAACTGAAAGATGGGCATTGACGCATAGCCAGAGTCTGGGATATTAAACAGGCTTGCAAGCGACAAGCACTCGGCTGGGTAG
>CAMYZR010000006.1 GCA_947303905.1 uncultured Atopobiaceae bacterium | reverse complement strand
GTCACCGAGCAGCTGATCTTCCCCGAGATCGACTACGACAAGATCGACCGCACCCGTGGCATGGACATCACCATCGTCACCACCGCTACCACCGACGAGGAGGGCAAGGCACTGCTCGACGCCTTCCACTTCCCGTTCAAGCGCAAGTAAGTCATCAATTTGGTAAGTAGCCCCCGTCGAGGTGGCGGGGGCCACATATATGAAGGAGGATTTGTGGCTAAGACATCGATGATCGTCAAGGCTAACCGCGAGCCGAAGTTCAGCACGCGCAAGCAGAACCGCTGCCAGCGTTGTGGGCGTCCCCACTCCGTCTATCGCAAGTTCGGTCTGTGCCGTGTGTGCTTCCGCGAGCTGGCCAGCAGGGGCGAGCTTCCTGGCGTCACCAAGGCAAGCTGGTAAGTCAGGGCACACGTACCTAGGCGTTTGCGCTAAGGGCGCATCCGAACCAGGCACGCAGATTCATCACGAACTAAGGAGAAGCAAGGTATGAAGGTTACCGATCCCATCGCTGACATGCTGACGCGCATCCGCAACGCTAGCTCAGCAGGCAAGTCCGAGGTCTCCATGCCCTCGAGCAAGGTCCTCGCCGAGATCGCGCGCGTCATCTACGAGGAGGGTTACATCGCGGGCTACGAGGTTGAGGACACCAAGCCCCAGAAGACCCTCCACATCACCCTGAAGTACGGTCCCAAGCGCAGCAAGGCCATCCGTGGCATCCGTCGCATCTCCAAGCTGGGACTTCGCATCTACTCTTCCGCCGCAGACCTGCCCCGCGTCCTTGATGGCCTGGGCACCGCCGTCATCTCCACTTCCAAGGGCATGATGTGCGACCGCGACGCCCGCAAGCTGGGCATCGGCGGCGAGGTCATTTGCTACATCTGGTAACCCGCGGTAGGAATTAGATAGGAGGAGACAATGTCTCGTATTGGCAAGAAGCCTGTTCAGATTCCCGCCGGGGTCACCGTGACCATCGAGGGGACTCACGTGGCGGTCAAGGGCCCGAAGGGCGAGCTCGACCGTACCTTCTCTGAGCTGCTCGTTATCGAGCAGGAGGGCGACGAGATCCTGATCAAGGTTCCGCGCACCCCTGGCACCGAGGAGCTCTCCCACGAGGACTTCAAGCAGACCAAGTCCTACAAGGCGGCCAACGCCATGCAGGGCCTCACCCGCACGCTCATCCACAACATGGTCGTGGGCGTCTCCGAGGGCTTCGAGAAGAAGCTCGAGATGACCGGCGTCGGCTACCGCGCCGCTCTCAAGGGCTCCGACGTTGAGCTCTCGCTCGGCTACTCTCACCCCATCCTCTACAAGTGCCCCGAGAACATCACCTTCGAGGTGCCTGACAACACGCACATCAACGTCAAGGGCATCTCCAAGGAGCAGGTCGGCCAGGTTGCGGCCGAGATCCGCGCCAAGCGTCCGCCCGAGCCCTACAAGGGCAAGGGTGTCCACTACGTCGGCGAGCACATCCGCAGGAAGCTCGGCAAGGCTGCCAAGTAGCCTCGCTAGCCACATAAAAGACCATCACCCCGTCAGGTGGTGGCACTGTCTAAGGAGTAAGGATGAACAAGTTCAAGGCAAAGAAGGAGTCGCTCGAGCGCCGCAAGCGTCGCGTTCGTGCCAAGATCTCCGGTACCGCCGAGCGTCCGCGTCTCAACGTGCGTCGCACCAACGCAAACATCTATGCCGCCGTCATCGACGACGTTGCTGGCCGCACGCTGTGCTCGGCCTCCACGCTCGATGAGTCGTTCAAGGCTACTGGCAAGGTCGGCTCCAACAAGGAGGCCGCCGAGTTCGTGGGCAAGCTCGTCGCCGAGCGCGCCCTGGAGAAGGGCATCACCGAGGTCAAGTTCGACCGCGGTGGCCACCTCTACCATGGCCGTGTCAAGGCTCTCGCTGACGGTGCCCGCGCCGCGGGTCTGAAGTTCTAGGAGGATAGTTTCATGCCACGTGATGATCGCGATCGCAAGCGTCAGAATGAATCCGACCTTCAGGAGCGCGTCGTCTACATCCACCGCGTCTCTAAGGTCGTCAAGGGTGGTCGTCGCATGAGCCTCGTCGCCCTCGTCGCCGTCGGCGACGGCAAGGGCAACGTCGGCCTCGGCATGGGCAAGTCCACCGAGGTGCCCCTGGCCATCCAGAAGGGTGTCGACGACGCCAAGAAGAACATGTTCCACGTGCCCGTTACCGAGAGCGGCTCGATCCCTCACACGGTCGAGGGCCACTACGGTGCTGGCCGCGTGCTCATCAAGCCGGCTGTCGAGGGTACCGGCGTCATCGCTGGCGGCCCCGTCCGTCCGCTGTTCGAGCTCGCCGGCATCACCAACGTGCTTTCCAAGTCGCTGGGCACCAACAACGCTCTCAACATCATCAAGGCGGCCGCTGAGGGCCTCAAGGAGCTCTCCAGCCCCGAGGAGGCGGCCGAGCGCCGTGGCCTCACCGTCGCCGAGATGTTCTGCGGGAAGGAGGCCTAACCGATGGCTGACAAGCTCAGGATCAAGCTCGTGCGTAGCGCTACCACCAGCACCAAGAAGGACCAGACGGCCACGGCACGCGCACTCGGCCTTCACAAGGTCAACAGTGTCGTCGAGCAGCCGGACAACCCCAGCATTCGCGGGATGATCTTCAAGATCAAGCATCTCGTCGAAGTGGAAGAGATTTAGGAGTCACCCATCATGCAGCTCAACGATCTTCGTCCCGCGGAGGGCTCGACCAAGGCCCGCAAGCGCATCGGCCGCGGCAACTCGTCCGGCCACGGCACCACTGCCGGGCGCGGCACCAAGGGTCAGCTTTCCCGTTCCGGCGGCGGCAAGGGCAAGGGCTTCGAGGGCGGTCAGCAGCCGCTCGCCATGCGCCTGCCTAAGCTCCCCGGCTTCACCAACCACAGCCGCGTCGAGTACGCGCCGGTCAACGTCGCCCGTCTCGAGGCTCTCTTCGAGAACGGCGAGACCGTCGATACCGAGGCTCTGGTTGCCAAGGGCGTCATCAAGCACGACTACATCCCCGTCAAGGTCCTCGGCGACGGCGAGCTCACCAAGAGCCTGACCGTGCGCGTGGACAAGGTCTCCGCCTCTGCCAAGGCCAAGATTGAGGCGGCCGGAGGAAAGGTCGAGTAAACCGTGTTTAAGGGTCTCGCAAACGCATTCCGCATCCCCGAGTTGAGGAACAAAATCCTCTTC
The DNA here is from genome assembly GCA_947303905.1 of uncultured Atopobiaceae bacterium. Lineage (GTDB taxonomy): Bacteria > Actinomycetota > Coriobacteriia > Coriobacteriales > Atopobiaceae > UBA1367. Next base: position 14,422 of record CAMYZR010000006.1, on the reverse strand, counting down.
ACCCTGGCGATTCTTCTTCTGTATCGCTTCGGTGCCTATCTGCCTGCCCCGGGCATCCCGTTCTCGGACATGCTCTCGGCCTACCAGAATGCCGCCTCTTCGAGCGGTGCGCTCGCGGTGCTCAACCTGTTCTCCGGTGGCGCGCTTTCGCGCGTGTCGGTGTTCAGCCTTGGCATTATGCCCTACATCACCTCTCAGATCATTATGCAGATGATGCAGACGGTCATCCCCTCACTGGGCGAGCTCGCCCATGAGGGGGAGGCCGGCCAGCGTAAGATCACGCAGTACACGCGTTATCTCACGGTGCTGCTTGCCACCATCAACGCGGTTGGCTACCTCTTCCTGTTCAAGAGCTATGGCATCACCTTCTCCGGCATGGGCTTCCCCGAGGTCCTGGAGAACATCATCATCGTGTTCGTGCTGGTCGTCGGCGCAATCATCATCATGTGGCTGGGCGAGGTCATCACGCAGCGCGGTATTGGCAACGGCATGTCGCTCATCATCTTCTGCAACATCATGAGCGGCCTTCCCACTGCGCTCATCTCCGCGGTGACCACCTCCAGCAACGGCCTGATCATGTCGATCATCACCATGGTGGTCATGATCGCGATCATCCCGCTCATCGTGTACATCGAGCGTGGTCAGCGTCGCATTCCGGTGCAGTACGCCAAGCGTGTGGTCGGTCGCAGGATGATGGGTGGCCAGTCCACCTACCTGCCGATCAAGGTCAACACCGCCGGCGTCGTCCCCATCATCTTCGCCAGTGCCATCCTGTACCTTCCGGCACAGCTGGCCGTGTTCTTCCCGCGTGTCGTCTGGATTCAGATGTTCGCCAACGCCATCTCCACCGGCTGGCTCAACTGGATCCTCTCGGTGTTCCTGATCGTCTTCTTCGCGTACTTCTACACCGCCATGGTGTTCAATCCCGAGGAGACGGCCGATCAGCTCAAGAAGTCCGGCGGCTTCATTCCGGGCGTCCGTCCCGGTCGTGCCACTGCAGACTACATCCAGAGCGTGCTGAACCACATCACGCTGCCGGGTGCCGTTTTCATGGCCGCCCTCGCCGTGATTCCCTCCATCATCTTTGCCTTCACCAACAATCAGCTCATCCAGGCGTTTGGTGGTACGTCGGTCCTGATCATGGTGGGTGTTGCGATGGACACCATTTCCTCGCTGGAGAGTCAGCTCAAGATGCACAACTACGAGGGTTTCTTCAAGTAAGAGGGCATCTCATAGCGCAGATACGACGGGGGTCTTCGGACCCCCGTCTTTTATTGCGGTTTAATGCAAGTGCTGGAAAGCAGACTGCTCACCGATGCTTCAGGTGATGTTTTCGATGCGCCGCTCACAAGGGCATGCGAGCGAGTAGACTGGTGGAGTACGGTATTCACCATCGAAAGGCGGTTCCCATGAATCTCGTTCTCCTTGGCGCTCCCGGCGCCGGCAAGGGCACCCAGGCCCAGAAGCTCGTCGCAGACTACGGCGTTGCCCACATCTCCACCGGCGACCTTCTGCGCGCGGCCGTCAAGGCACAGTCCGAGCTTGGCAAGCAGGCCCAGGCCTACATGAACGAGGGCAAGCTCGTTCCCGATCAGCTGGTCATCGACCTTGTCAAGGAGCGTCTGCAGCAGGACGATGCCAAGAAGGGCTTCATCCTCGACGGCTTCCCGCGCAACACCGCTCAGGCAGTCACGCTCGACTCCGAGCTCGAGGGCATGGGCGTCAAGCTCGATGGTGCCCTGCTCGTCGACGTGGCCTTCCCGGTCATCATCGCCCGTCTGTCCTCCCGTCGCACCTGCCGCGACTGCAGCTACACCGCCCCGGCTGGCACCGACACCTGCCCGCGCTGCGGCGGCGAGATGTATCAGCGTGACGACGACAAGCCCGAGACCATCCAGAAGCGTCTCGACACCTATCAGGCCCAGACCGCCCCGCTCATCGAGTACTACGGCGGCAAGGGCATTCTGATCAAGGTCGATGGCGACCGTCCTGTCGACGAGGTCTACGTCGACGTCAAGAAGGAGCTCGGCCTCTAGGCCAAGCCTGGCAAGGACTACCGCGTGCGCCCCAGAAGGAGTCTGGGGCGCACGCACGTGAGATGGTGGGGGCCATCCCAACTGCCAACCCTCAGGAGAGAGAAAGAACCAAGGCACCATGATTCACATCAAGTCACCCGAAGAGATCGAGGAGTTCAGGCGCTCTGACGCGCTGTCCAAGGAGGCACTGAGGCTGGCGGGCTCGCTGGTGCGTCCTGGCGTGTCGACCAAGGAGATCGATGCGGCCGTCGAGGCGTTCATCCGCCTGCATGGTGGCATCCCCGCCTTCAAGGGGCTCTACGGATTCCCCGGGTCGGTCTGCGCATCGGTCAACGAGGAGATCGTGCATGGCATCCCATCGCCCATGCGCTTCCTCAACGAGGGTGACGTCATCTCCATCGACACCGGCGCCACCGTCGACGGCTGGGTGGGCGACAATGCTTGGACCTTCTACGTCGGAGAGGTGTCTGACGAGGTCAAGGGCCTGTGCGAGTGCACGCGCGACTGTCTTAAGGCAGCCATCGAGCAGGCAAAGCCGGGCAATCACCTGGGCGATATCGGATATGCGGTGCAGCATCTGGCCGAGAGCAACGGCTACGGCGTCGTGCGTGAGTACGTAGGCCACGGCGTGGGCCGCGTGATGCACGAGGACCCCAACGTGCCCAACTACGGAAAGCGTGGCCGTGGCGTCAAGCTGCAGGTGGGCATGACCATCGCCATCGAGCCCATGATCACGCTCGGCACCTACAAGAACCATACGCTGGCCAACGGTTGGACGGTCGTCACCAACGACGGACTTCCCGCCGCTCACTACGAGAACTCCGTCGCCATCACAAAGGATGGTCCGGTGATTCTGACTGCCGACGACCAACATGTGAACATCCGGTGCATGTTGGACTTGTGTTGAAGTTTTGGTAAGATTAATGGTCGCTGTGAAATGCACGTAGAAGGCAGGTATGTGTGAGCAAGCAGGATGCAATTGAGCTTGAGGGCAAGGTCGTCGAGCCGCTGCCCAATGCCATGTTCAACGTCGAGCTCGAGAATGGCAAGACCATCCTCTGCACCATCTCCGGCAAGATTCGGATGAACTACATCCGCATCCTTCCGGGCGATCGCGTCGTCGTCGAGATCTCCCCGTACGACCTCACGCGCGGTCGCATCACCTACCGCTACAAGTAATCACGCACGCATCACCCGTTCGACCCGCGCGGTCCTACCGTGCGGCCTTAAGTATGGATATCACGCCTGCGGCTGGGCGAAGACATAGCGCGGACTAGCTCCACCTGGTTCGCCACCCGTACTACCAGTACGTATCAGCACTACCGGAAGGAAAGACAGATGAAGGTACGTCCTTCGGTCAAGAAGATGTGCGACAAGTGCAAGGTCATCCGTCGCCACGGCAAGGTTTACGTCATCTGCGAGAACCCGCGCCACAAGCAGCGTCAGGGCTAAGGAAGGAGACCCAAATTGGCCCGTATTAATGGCGTCGATCTTCCGCGTGAGAAGCGCACGGAGATCGCACTCACCTACATTTACGGCATCGGTCGCACCACCGCCACCAAGATTTGCGAGGCTTGCGGCGTCGACCCTGCAGTCAAGTCCAAGGACCTCTCCGAGGACGAGGTCACGCGCATCCGTGACTACATCCACGAGAACTACACCACCGAGGGTGACCTCCGCCGTGAGGTTCGCCAGAACACCGCCCGCCTGATGGAGATCGGCTGCTACCGTGGCCTCCGTCACCGCAAGGGCCTTCCTGTCCATGGCCAGCGCACCCACACCAACGCACGCACCCGCAAGGGCAAGCGTCGCCAGATCGGTGCAAAGAAGAGGGGCTAGGGAGTAGACCATGGCACAGAAGAAGAACCAGCGCGTTCAGCGCGTGCGTCGTAGCGAGCGCAAGAACATCGCGGTGGGCCAGGCCCACATCAAGTCCACGTTCAACAACACGATCGTGACCATCACCGATCCCCAGGGCAACGTCATCTCCTGGCAGTCGGGCGGCACCGTCGGCTTCAAGGGCTCCCGCAAGTCCACGCCGTTCGCCGCTCAGCTTGCTGCCGAGGCTGCCGCCAAGGCCGCCATGGATCACGGCCTGAAGAAGGTCACCGTCTTCGTCAAGGGCCCCGGCTCGGGCCGCGAGACGGCCATCCGCTCCCTCCAGGCCGCTGGCCTCGAGGTCTCCGGCATCCAGGACAAGACCCCCATTCCGCACAACGGCTGCCGCCCCAAGAAGCGCCGTCGCGTGTAGCAGTAGGAAGGACTCATTACTATGGCAGTTGATAGGACTCCTGTCCTCAAGAGGTGCAGGTCCCTTGACATCGACCCGATCGTTCTGGGCATCAACAAGAAGTCCAACCGTCAGCCGCGCCGCCGTCGCCGCCAGGAGAGCGAGTACGGCATGCAGCTGCGCGAGAAGCAGAAGGCCAAGTTCATCTACGGCGTTCTCGAGAAGCAGTTCCGTGGCTACTACGACTCCGCTAAGAAGATGCCTGGCATCACCGGCACCAACCTCATGATCACCCTCGAGAGCCGTCTCGACAACGTGGTGTTCCGTCTGGGCTTCGCTCGCACCCGCAAGGAGGCTCGTCAGACCGTCCGTCACGGTCACATCACCGTCAACGGCAAGCGCGTCGACATCCCGTCCTACCGCGTGAAGGCCGGCGACGTCGTGGCCGTCTCCAACAAGGCCAAGGACCTGCTCCCCATCAAGGAGGCCCTGATCTCCTCCGAGCACGTGGCCGTTCCGGCTTGGCTCGAGGTTGACATCGAGAAGCTGCGCGGCACAATCCTGCAGCTCCCCACGCGCGACCAGATCGACCTGATCACGGACGGCACCATCGACCCCCAGCTCATCGTCGAGCTCTACTCCAAGTAAGCTTGAACCGGTAGGAGGTATTCATGTCCGAATTCATCCGACCGCAGGTGTCGGTAGAGGAGGTCAACGAGAACCTCGCGCGCGTGAGCGCAGAGCCGCTTGAGCGCGGCTATGGCGACACGCTCGGCAACTCGCTGCGCCGCGTGCTGCTCTCCTCTCTCGAGGGCGCAGCCGTGCAGGCCATCCAGATCGATGGCGTCCAGCACGAGTTCACCACCGTCCCCGGCGTCTTCGACGATGTCACCGACATCGTCCTCAACGTCAAGGGCCTGGTGTTCCGCTCCAACGGCACGGCCGACGAGGGCGTTGCCACGATCAACGTTGAGGGTCCCTGCACCGTCACGGGTGGCGACTTCTCCATTCCGTCCGACTTCGAGCTGGTCAACGCCGACCACGTCATCTGCACGCTCGGCGAGGATGCCCATCTCACCATGCAGATGCGCATCGGCACTGGCCGCGGCTACGTCTCCGGCGACGACAACGAGCGCGACGGCGATCCCATCGGTCTTATCCACGTCGACTCGCTCTACTCGCCTGTGCGCCGTTGCGCCAAGGTCGTCGAGCCCTGCCGTGTGGGTCAGCACACCAACTACGACCGCCTGATCCTCGAGGTCGAGACCGACGGCTCCGTCTCTCCGCGCGACGCCGTGGTTGAGGCAGCCAACATCGTCAACCAGCACATGACCGCGTTCATGGGCCTGGCCGACGAGGAGGAGCCCCAGGAGGACACCTCGATCTTCGCCGTGGGCGTCGAGGAGGATAACACCGAGCTTGACAAGCAGATTGAGGACCTGGACCTCTCGGTCCGCTCCTACAACTGCCTCAAGCGTGCGGGCATCCACTCCGTGCGTCAGCTGGTGGAGTTCTCCGAGAACGACCTGCTCAACATCCGCAACTTTGGCGTGAAGTCCATCGAGGAAGTCAAGGACAAGCTTGAGGCCATGGGCCTCGGGCTCAAGGCCTAGGCTGCGCGTTAATCAAGGAGACAGACCATGAGGCACAACAAGAAGAGGGGCATGAAGCTTGGCACCGACGCCTCTCACACCAAGGCAATGAAGAAGAGCCTGATCAAGGCCCTGCTTGCCAACGACCGCATCAAGACGCTCGACGTGCGCGCGAAGGCCATCCGACCCGAGGTTGACCGTGTCATCACCTGGGCCAAGAAGGGCGACCTTGCTTCTCGCCGTCTGGCCCTCGCCAAGGTGGGCGACAAGGAGCTCGTGCGCGAGGTCTTCGAGAAGGCCGCTCAGGGCATGTGGGCCGACCGCAACGGCGGCTACACCCGCATCATGAAGCTCGGCCCCCGCAAGGGCGACGCCGCTGAGGTCGTTATCATCGAGCTCGTCACCGAGCCCTGCACGCCCAAGAAGTCTGGCGTGACCAAGGTCGAGGAGGCTGCCGAGTAGGCAGCATCCATCTGACACAGATGTGATGAGGGAGGTCTGGCCTTGGGCTGGACCTCCCTTTCCATAGGAAGAGGAGTGGCGGCCATACCTCGGATGGCTTGCCGAGAGGCGGGGAATGCTGCATGGCTTCAGAAGCACAGGACAGGGCAACGCTCGTGCTTGAGCTTGGGTACCGTGGAGGCGATTTCTCGGGCTTCGCCGAGCAGGAGGGCTGCCGAACGGTCGCAGGCGAGCTGCGAGGAGCCCTTGAGACGGTGCTGCACCGACCGGTCGACCTCGTGTGTGCCGGGCGTACCGATGCGGGCGTGCATGCGATCGCGCAGTACGTGAGCGTTCCCGTAGGGGGCGAGGAGCTCGAGCTCTCCGGGCACCGCCTGTTGGCATCACTCACGGCACTGGTGCCCAACGACATGTCCGTACGCAGAGTGCTGAGGGCTGACGAGGGCTTCTCCGCCCGCTTTGACGCCACGGAGCGCAGCTACCGCTATCGCATATCATGCGGCAGGGCTCGTCCGATGCTGCTGTGGGGCCACACGTGGTGGCTGCGTCCGGCACCATCGCTTGACGTCAGCGCGATGAACGAGGCCGCCGCCCATCTGGTGGGGGAGCACGACTTTACGAGCTTCTGCAAGGTCTCGTCCGCCCGCATGCTACAGGAGGATGGCCGTTCGCTCAGCCGGAACCTGAGAAGGGTTCAGGTGAGCGCAACCGAGGAGTTGGGCGAGCCTCTGGTTGCCATCGATGTCACCGGCAACGCCTTCCTGCATAACATGGTGCGCATCATGACCGGCACCCTCGTGGAGGTCGGGCGTGGACACCGAGACCCAGCGTGGATACGCGAGGTGCTCGAGGCCAAAGACCGTCGCGCTGCGGGACAGACCGCGCCTCCAGAGGGTCTCACCTTTACGAACGTCCGCTATCCCGAGGGCCTGCTGTCGCCTTGGGAGTGAGCCAGGTGGCAGCTGGCTCTCCTTGCATGGCGCACGAGAGACCGATGCCACAATCGGGTGTCTTCTTTCGTGGAGAACGCCTTATGCGGGTAGCTGCGGCTATCGGTTGGGTATCCTAATACAGTTCATTCGCCAACCTGGGAGGTCTTCCTTGGACGTGTTCGTGGACGTGTTTGTCGATAGCGTGCTTGATACCGCAAAGCTCATCCCCTTCCTGCTTCTGACCTACGTGGTCATGGAGGCGATCGAGCATGGCTTTGCGGGCAGCACCGAGCGCATCATCGCCCGTACCGACAAGAGCGGGCCAGTCGTAGGCGCCCTGCTGGGAGCCCTGCCGCAATGCGGCTTCTCGGCGATGGCGGCGACGCTCTATGCCGGTCGCGTCATTACTGCTGGTACGCTCGTGGCGGTCATTCTCTCCACCTCTGACGAGCTGATACCGGTCTTCATGGCCAATCAGGCGCACATGGGGCGTCTGGGGGCCATCATCGGTCTCAAAGTGGTCATAGGACTGGTTGCTGGCGTGGTGGTCGACCTCATCCTGCGCGCCCTGCATCGTGCCGGCGACGGCCATCCCCATATCGCTGAGCTCTGCGAGCGTGCCCACTGCCACTGCGGCGTCATCGATGAGAGCGAGGCCCAGGCGTCGCACGACGAGCACGTCCATGGCCATCAGGGCCACGGGCATGCCCATGGGCACGCCCACGGCCACGATCACCATGCCCATGGCGCCCATGGACACTGGCAGCACATCCTGCGCAGTGCCTGCATCCACACCGCTGAGGTGTCGGTCTTCATCTTTGCCATCACGCTGTGCTTTGGGCTTGCCATCGAGCTGGTGGGACAGGGGACGATGGCGACAGTGCTGAGGATCCATCCGGTGCGCGCGGTCTTCCTGGCAGCCCTGATAGGCCTCATTCCCAATTGCGGGGCCTCGGTCGCTCTGGCGCAGCTCTTCCTTGACGGGGCGCTCGCGACGGGACCCATGCTTGCGGGTCTTCTGGTCTCTGGTGGCATGGGCCTGCTCGTGCTGTTCAGGACCAATGCCGACGCGCGCCAGAACGTGGAGTTTGCAGCCTTCATCTATCTGGTTGGCGTGGCTTGCGGCCTCGCGGCAAGCGCCTTGGGTGTGGTGCTGTAACGCGAAAAGGGATGTCGGCAGCGACAACTCTGTGATTCTGTTGGATTCCCCCCGACTGCACGAGGTCAACATAAGGCATCCAAATGTCTATCGGATAATTGAAAACTGTGTTGCATGACGCCATGGTCATCCACCAGCAATCGTCCAGGCAGTCTGGAGTCCGAGGGAATGAATCCAAAGCAGCCACAGGTCACTGTGATCATGCCAGCCTACAACGTAGATTGGTGTGTGCGCCGTGCTGTGGAATGCCTGCTCAACCAGTCCCTGGATGACTTCGAGCTGCTGATAGTGGACGACGGCTCAACCGACAGAACAGGGCGAATGCTCGACTCGATGGCCGAGCGTGACTACCGCATCAGTGTGTACCATCTCGTCCATGTCGGTGCCTCAGAGGCACGCAACTATGCCCTCGACCGTGCGCGGGGTCGCTACGTCTACTTCGCGGAGGCTGATGACTGGACGGAGCCCACCATGCTGGAGGACATGGTCCGACTCGCCGAGGACTCCCTGCTCGACCTGGTGATGTCGGGCTACTACATCGATGCGATGTTCGGTGACAGCGGCGAGCATGTCACCGAGGTCAGGTGCCGCCCAGATGCCCTCTATCCCACCCAGCAGGAGTTCAGGGCGGCCGCATGGCAGATGTTCGACCAGAACCTCTTCTACAGCCTCTGGAACAAGCTCTTCGTGCGCTCCCGCATTGAGGAGCTAGAGCTGCGCTTTGGCGATGGGCCTTCGGTCACCTTCCCCTTCGTGCTGTCCTACATCAGGGACATCGAGCGCGTGGGCAACATCGAGCATCCGTACTACCACTACGTCTGTGGTCACGTGAGTTCGGAGGCAATGCGCTGGCGCGCGGGCCTCTACGAGATGCGCGAACAGGAGCACGAGCGGATGCTCGAGCTGTATCGGCATTGGGGCCTCATTGGCGATGCCGCCAGCAGCGAGATGATCAATCGACGCTATATCGATCGGCTGATCGGCTGCGTCGAGAATGTCTGCAGTCCCCAGTGCACCCTCTCCAGGCGAGAGCGTGTGTCGCAGATTAAGATGATGATCTGCAGCGATCGCGCACAGCTGGCCGTTGAGACAGCGCGCCCGCGCACCCCCATCACAAGGACCATGCTCGTGCCCATAAGGGCGAAGAACGCCTTCCTGGCGTATCAGGAGGGGCGTGTGATTGCCTTTGCCCGGCGTCACAATCCGAAGGTCTTCGTGGCACTGGTGGTCGACCGCTAGCTTTGGCACCCACATACGACGAGAGGGCCACCCCTCGCGTCACGCGCGTCGGGACGGCCCTCCGTAAATAACGTCAACCGGCAATTATTCCTTGACGCCGTACTGCTCGTAGTATGCCTCGATGGCAGCCTTGAGCTCCGGTGTGATTACGGTTCCGTCGAGAGCCTCGGTGACCTCGGACATCGTCACGATGGCCGCGGTGGGGAAGCCATACTTCTCGGAGACCTCGTCGATGGCGGCCATGGTGCCGCTCTTGCCGACCTCCTGGCGGTTGAGCGATACCATCAGTCCCACAACCTCGACGTCTGCGGCGGCCTTGAGCTTGGGGTAGGTCTCATCGATCGACTTGCCCGAGGTGGTCACGTCCTCGACGATGACCACACGGTCGCCGTCGGCAAGCGTGGCACCCAGCAGCTGGCCCTTGTCGGCGCCGTGGTCCTTGGCCTCCTTGCGGTCGGAGCAGTAGCGGATCTCCTTGCCATAGAGGTCGTGGTAGGCGATGGCCGTGATCACCGACAGGGGAATGCCCTTGTAGGCCGGGCCGAACACCACGTCAAAGTCGTCGCCAAAGGTCTGGTGGATGGCCTGCGCATAGGCGCGACCCAGACGCTCGAGCTGCCCGCCCGTCACATAGGCGCCGGCGTTCATGAAGAAGGGGGACTTGCGTCCGCTCTTGAGGGTGAAGTCACCGAACTTGAGCACGTTGCTCTCCACCATGAACTCGATGAACTCCTGCTTATAGGCCTCCATGGGCCCTCCTTTCCGGATTGTCTGCTCGCCAAGGACATCTTAGCGAAGCTTGATTGTCGTGGGCGGCGTGGCTGCCTACAGCTGGCTCTCCACACCCTTGGCAAGGCACTTCTCGACCATGTCGGCCGCCTCTTGGGCCATGACCAGAAACTCGTCGGCGAAGTTGCCCTTGAGCTTGCGGAGTGCGTAGTCGGCCACGCTCATCTTTCCGGGCGGGCGGCCGATGCCACAGCGCACGCGTGAGAAGTCGCGCGTGCCGAGCTTGTCGGCGATTGAGCGTAGGCCGTTGTGGGCGTTGAGTCCGCCGCCCCATTTGACCTGGATGCGGCCCTGCGGCAGGTCCACCTCGTCGTGAACTACCAGAATCTCTGCCGGACTGACCTTATGGGCGCGTGCCAGCTTGGAGAGCGGGCCGCCGCTCGTGTTCATGTAGCTCTGCGGCTTGGCGAGGATTACCTCGTGGGTCTCGAGCCCGTAATGGGTCTTGACGATGGCCACGTCACAGCCACCCTCGCTCTTCCAATAGCGCACGCCAAAGCGTTCGGCCAGTGCGTCGATCGTCGCAAAGCCCGCATTGTGCCGCGTGAGCTCGTACTCCTTGCCAGGGTTTCCCAGCCCGCATACGATGCGTATCTCCTTGGGCGCAGCTGCCATCCATCCTCCTCGCGCGATTGTCTGTCTCGTTAAGCATAAAGCACTGCGAGGCGTCTCCGAGTCGCCGCCTTCGTCTGCACAAGAACCCTCCCGCAAGACAGGTCTTACAGGGCCTCTCAGGGGTCCCACGAGCACCTTGGAGAAGGCTACGCCCCGCAGGAAGCTGTCCCACGGGGCGTAGCGGCGCATGGTGTGTCTTGGAGGCCCTACAGGTTGAGGTCGCCGCCGAAGATGGCGGTAGTGGGCTCGTTCACGTAGACGTGGTGGATGGCCTCGGCCAGCTCGTCCGCAACGCTGATCGTCTTGATCTTGGACCCGGCACGGTCGGCCATGAAGCACGGAATGGCGTCGGTAACCACGCACTCCTCGATGGGGGCCTCCTGCAGGCGCGTGATGGCGGCGCCGCTGAAGATGCCGTGGGTCGCGCTGACGTAGATGTCGCCCGCGCCCTGCTTCTTGAGCTCGTTGATGGAGCCAACGAGGGTGCCCGCGGTGTCGATCATGTCGTCGTTGATGATGCAGGTCTTGCCCTTGATATCGCCGATGAGCGACATGACCTCGGCCACGTTGTGACGCGGACGGCCCTTGTGGGCGATGGCCAGCGAGCAGCCCAGGTAGTCAGCCAGCTTCTTGGCATGCTTGGCGCGACCGGCATCGGGGGAGACGACCACGGTGTTCTCCCAGTCGAAGTTCTTGGACTTGAAGTAGTCTCCAAACAGGTACAGCGCCGTCAGGTGCGTGACGGGAATGTCAAAGAATCCCTGGATCTGGCCCTGGTGCAGGTCGAGCGTGATCACGCGGTCGATGCCGGCGCACTCGAGTAGGTTGGCCACGAGGCGTGCGGTGATCGGCTCGCGTGAGGCCGCCTTGCGGTCCTGGCGGGCGTAGGCAGAGTGGGGGATGACGGCCGTGATGCTTGCGGCGCTTGCGCGCTTGGCGGCATCAGTGGCAATCAGCAGCTCCATGAGCAGGTCGTTGACGTTGGAGCCAGCGATGGACTGGATGATGAAGACCTCGTCGCCGCGGACCGACTCGTCAAAGCGAGCATAGACCTCGCCGTTCGCAAATTTGGAGAGCGAAAGGCCGCTGATCTCGAGGCCTAGCTTGTTGGCGATCTTGGCAGCGAGCGCATGGTTGCCGGTGCCGGTATAGAGCTTGATTTCCTTCTCGACGTTGAGGGGCTTGCTCAGATCTCTGTACATCTTGCTTCTACTCCTTCTCGCTGCGCGCCTTCAGGTCCCGTAGCTTTGCCATGCGCTCTGTCGCATAGCCCTCGATCATGAACTGGTCATTGCGCTCTACGGCCAGCGCACCGGCCGGAACGTCGCGCGTGATGCAACTCGAGGCGCCCACCAGCGCGCCATCGCCGATGGCCACGGGTGCCACCATCATGGTGTCGGACCCGATGAAGACGTTGTCGCCGATGGTGGTGGGGTGCTTGAAGACACCGTCATAGTTGCAGGTGATGGAGCCGGCGCCGATGTTGACGCCCGCGCCCATGGTGGTGTCGCCGATGTAGGAGAGGTGCGGAACCTTGGAGCCGCGGCCGATGGTGGAGTTCTTGATCTCCACGTGCGTGCCGACGTGCGCCCCGTCGAGCAGATGGGTGCCCGGACGCAGGTACGCGCGCGGGCCGACGGTCACACCGCTCTCGATGACGGTGTCGAAGCCGACTGTCTCCTCGACGCTCGAGCCAGCGGCGACCGTCACGTTGGTGAGGCGCGTGTTGGGTCCGATGAGGCAGTCCTCGCCGATGGACGTCTTGCCCCAGAGCATGGTCTGGGGGAGAAGCTCGCTGTCCTGGCCGACGCTGACCTCGGGGCCGACCCATACCTGGTCGGGGTCGAGCATGGTGACACCAGAGGCCATGAGCCGCTCGTTGATGCGACGCTGCATAATCTTGGTCACCTGCGCGAGCTGCACGCGCGAGTTGACGCCCAAAAGCTCGCTGTCGTCGGCGGCGAGCAGGGCGGCCACAGGCTCGCCCATCTCGTGATAGATGCCGACCATGTCGGTGAGGTAGTACTCGCCCTGCGCGTTGTCATTGCCAATCTTGTCGATGTTGGCCGACAGGCGCTTGCCGCAGAAGCAGTAGATGCCGGAGTTGCACTCGGTGAGCGTGGCCTGCTCTTCCGGGGTGCAGTCCTTGTGCTCGATGATGGCTACGACGCCACCGTTGGCATCGCGCTTGATGCGGCCGTAGCCCGTGGGGTCGGCGGGGCTCATGGTGAGAACCGTGCAGGCATTGTGGTTTGAGGTGGTCTCATCGACCAGCGAGCGGATGGTCTCGGCACGCATGAGGGGCGTGTCACCGTAGAGCACGACGGTCGGGCCCTGGAAGTCGCCGAGGGCGTCGCGCACGCACATCATGGCGTGGCCGGTGCCCAGGCGCTCGGTCTGCTCGACGCACTCGACGTCGGAATCGTTTGCAAAGATGGCTCGGACTTCGTCAGCCCCGTGTCCCACAACGACGACGATGCGGTCGGCTCCTGCCTCGCGTGCAGCGTTGACCGGCCACCAAACCAGCGGCTTGTCCAGGAGCTTATGTGCGACTTTGGGGTGACGGGACTTCATACGCGTACCCTCGCCGGCTGCGAGGACGATCGCGGTCATTGACATGTTGCCTCCAAAATGGATAGCTGTCCCAATTGATGCTCGATAAAGCACAGTTCCATATTAGCGCACGAGACCGACGAAACCCTACCGCTCACCGGCACTTGCAGGATTTGCCCATAGGTATCGACGCCACGCGACGCGGGTATCCAAAGATGCGGCATCGCCGCTGCTCTTTTATCGAAAAGGATGCTAAACTGAGATGTGCTCGATGGCGCATCTGTCGGGCCTACATAATGGGGCATCGTCCAGTGGTTAGGACTGCGGTTTTTGGTGCCGCCAACCTAGGTTCGAATCCTAGTGCCCCAGCCACTAAAACAGCAGGTCAGAGGCTTATAAACCCTCTGACCTGTTTCATTTGGGCATATTTTGGGCATATCATACAACCAAGTTGTGACGTGTTGGCCGGGCCTGCTGTGTTTGAGGCCGTGACGCCCGGCGCGTCCCTATTCCTCGGCGCACCCAACGCCGGCAACTGTCGCGGCCATGCCGTGGGCGTCCATGAGGTCAAACGCGGCCCTTACGCTCCTTTGTAGATACCTCGTGCAATATCCCATGATCTCCGCGGTCTGCTCCCATGTCCTGAGTGATAGGTAATGGTGATAGATCGCATCCGCCCACCAACCGGGGGCAATGGATGCCAGACCGTCGCTCATGCCGTCGCGTCCGTAGAGTATGAACGTCGCCGCATCAATCAGCCCATAGTCGGCGTCAATACGCCGTTCTAACTGCTCCTTGCGGTCCATGGTCGAGGC
>CAMYZR010000005.1 GCA_947303905.1 uncultured Atopobiaceae bacterium | reverse complement strand
TCCTCGCAAATCTCAGACACATTGAATGGCTCAGGCCAGTAGTACTGACTTACTGCAAGGATTCTCAAGCCATACCTCCGGGGTGAACACTGTCATAGGCTGACTCTTCAAGTCCAAAGCGCTGGTAACCCAAATGAGAGTCACTGTCAGCCTGGTCGTAGTAAAGGTTGCCGAATGCCTTCATAAAGGCATTGGTCTTTCCGAAGAGGAGCTTGACCGCGGGGTTAAAGACGCTGACGAGGGCGATCCTCTTGCCCTGGGCAGCAGCAAGAGCCTTGACTAGCTTGGGTGTGGAAGACCATTCGGCGTTCTGCGGAAGGAAGAGGCCACCTTGGCCAGACTCCATGAGCCTGACTACGAGCTCGGCGAGGTTGCCCACGTAGAGCATGGACCGCCTGTTCTCGATGTCCGGGAAGACGGGCATAATACGGGCAAGTTTTACAAGGGTTGGGAAGTTCCCCTTGCAGCTGGGACCGTAGATCATCGGGCAACGCAGGATTGCGACCTTAAACGCGCTGTCGCACAGCTCCATCAAGCCTATTTCTGCCTCGACCTTACTGAGACCGTAGAAGTTTGAGGGGCTGACTGGCGTCTCCTTGGTGATTGGTCGGAAGACATCGCAAGGATCAGAATCACCATAGACGATGGCGCTGCTCATGAAGAGAAGCTGGGGCACACCCGCTGCTTTAGCTTTCTTACCCACCTCAATCGTGAGGTCTCGGTTGACCGCCATATACAGCGGCTCCATCGAGGGGTCCGTCGACACGTGCGCAATGCCCGCCACGTGGTATACACAGTCGTAGCCAGAGAAGTCGAACTCACGCCATGAGGGGTCCTGCACGTCCAGCTCTTCGACCTGGAACTTCTCGGCCTCCCGCTCGAGGCGCTCGCGGACCCTGCCGCCCACATAGCTACCCGCGCCTGTGATCAGCACGCGCTTCACTGAGCAGCCCCCTCAGGCTCAGGAACCTCGTTCTCCACCACGCCCTCGTGCTTGAACACCTTGGCCACGGTCATGAGAACGATCTTCGCGTCAAGGGCAAGCGATGCCATGGCGGCATACTCACCATCGAGCTTTGCTTTCACTGCAATGGGGAGCTCGTCTCGACCGTTGACCTGAGCCCAACCGGATAGCCCCACCGGCACGTCATTCGCGCCATACTTGGCGCGCTCCTCTATGAGGTCTGTCTGGGACGGCAGGGGCGGCCTGGGGCCGATGATGGACATGTCGCCCTTCAGGATGTTGACCAGCTGCGGAAGCTCGTCCAGTGACGTCTTGCGCAGGAAGCCACCCACAGGGGTCAGCCAGTCGTTGGCGTTGATCATATGGGACGGGAGCTCTGGCGTGTCCACGCGCATGGTGCGGAACTTGAGCATCTCGAACTCTTGCAGGTACTGACTAGAGCGGGCCTGACGGAAGAGGACGGGGCCGGGAGACGTTGTTCTTACGGCCACTGCGCAGGCTGCGAGAACTGGCGAGAGGCCCACGATGGCAGCTCCGGAGAAGATAACGTCAAGGGCTCGTTTTGTCACTCGGTAGACGGGCTTTTTAGCCCAGGCTGTTTGGATTGGCATGTTGTGTTCAACTCTCTCGTACTTGCGTGCGTCACACATAGTTAGGGTGCCGAAGAGGGGTTTGGCCCTCCTCGGCACCCTCTTTTCTCTGCTTTACGCTGCTTGGCCGCCTTTTTCCGGGTGGTAGGTCGGGACTATCTCCGACACCACCTCCCGTATTCGAGGACTCTCAGCAATACTGAGCTCGTCCAGCCGTATCAGCTGGCCCTCAAACGCGGCGTCGTCCATGGGTATCGGCTCGGCGATGCTGATCATGTCGTTCTCGGTGCGCTTCAGGCCTTCCTCGTCCATGAGGCGCTCCTCGTAGAGCTTCTCGCCTGGCCTGAGTCCTGTGTACACAATCTTGATGTCTACATCGGGCTCGTAGCCTGCAAGGCGGATGAGGTTCCTCGCCATGTCATCAATCTTCACGGGCTCGCCCATGTCCAGCACGAAGATCTCCCCGCCCCTGGCGTAGCAGGCGCTCTGCAGCACCAAGCTCACAGCCTCGGGGATAGTCATGAAGTAGCGCGTGATATCCGGATGTGTAACCGTAACCGGACCACCCTCGGCAATCTGCTTCTCAAACAGCGGCACCACCGAACCGTTGGAACCCAGCACGTTGCCAAAGCGCACCGCCACGTAGTCGGTCTGCTTGCTGAGGGCGTCAGCTCGACGGTCCATCATCTGCACCACCATCTCGCACAGGCGCTTGCTGGCACCCATGATGTTGGTGGGGTTCACGGCCTTGTCCGTGCTTATCAGGACAAAGCGCCGGGTGCCAAAGTCCAGCGCGGCCTGCGCGCACTTGTACGTGCCGATGACGTTGTTCTTGATGGCCTCGCAGGGGCTGTCCTCCATCAGGGGCACGTGCTTATGTGCAGCCGCATGGAAGACCAGCTCTGGGCGGTAGGTCTCGAAGACGTTGCGGATGCGCTTGGTGTTGCGCACGCTGCCGATGAGCGTGACCAGGTTGAGCTCCGGATAGTCGTGCTTCAGCTCCTGCTGGATGGCATAAGCGTTGTTCTCGTAGATGTCAAAGATGATGAGCTGCTTGGGGTTGTCCTTGGCAATCTGGCGGCAGAGCTCGCTACCTATGGAGCCGCCACCACCCGTCACCAGCACCACGCGACCCTCGATGAAGCCTCGCACCTCCTCTGCGTCCACCACGATGGGCTCGCGGCCCAGCAGGTCCTCCAGGCGCACCTTGCGCAGGCTCGATACCGTCACCTTTCCATCTACCAGCTGGTAGATGCCGGGGATGACCTGCACCTCGACGCCCGTCTGCTGACAGATCTCGAGTATCGCACGGCGCTCCGCAGCGCTGCAGCTGGGTATGGCAAAGATGATCTGCTCGATGCCATAGGCCTCGCAGGCAGTGGGAATGTCGTCACGCCCGCCCACGATGGGCACGCCATCGATGTAGCGCCCACGCTTGCCGCGGTTGTCGTCAATCGCACAGACGATCCTCAGGTTGAGCTGCGGATTCATGCGAATCTCGCGGATGAGGGCACGCCCGCCCTCCCCTGCTCCGATGATGAGCGTCCTCTTTGCTGCAGTGCGAGAAAGCTCATGTCTGAGCAACCGCGCCAAGCGGTACGAGAATCGCACGCCTGCGGTCGAAATCAGACCGAAGAGACCACCCACGACCCAGTACGCGTCGGGCATGTTCGTGCCCGTGACGTACGCAAAGATCGCAAGCACCGCAACGTCTATGGCCCAAGCTCCAATCAGGCGCAGAAGCTCATGTAACGAGGCAAACTTCCAGATACTGTGATAGAGGCGCATTGCCCAAAGCGTGCCCAATACCAACAGGATGGTGAAAGGCATGAGCGAGAGGTAACCCGAAATGCACCAGTCTGGAATGCGACTGAACATAAAGTCGAATCTCACCAGCAAGGAAAAGAAGAACGATGCTGCGACCACGATAACGTCGAGCACCATGATGAGAACCGCGCGCATATACCAGGATGCCTCGGTCTCATCGAAACCGGGTTTGGCTGAGGTCTCGGAGATGGCGGCGCCGCTTCCCTCCGTGTCATAGCCGGGCACGCCAGCAGCATCTGCCTGAGCATGATAAGTACCCTGAGCCGAGCGAGCATCCGTCAGAGGAGTGTGGCTCGCTTGCGCGTTCTTGCTATTCAGTTGTTCGTGTTTGTCTGACAAGCTATCTCTATCTGTCATCACTCAAATGCCGCCCGTCGTAACGGCGCGTCATCTCTTCTCTTCCTGACGATCTCAAGCCCGATTCTCACGCGCTTCCTTCGCCCGAACATCTGTATCTCCAGCTCAGCCGTCCGCTTGTGGCGATCGACCTTTGCTATAAGCCCCTCACGACCGCGCAGCGGCCCCTTGGTCACCATGACCTTGTCGCCCTCGATGACACCCTTTGACATCTCCACCACATGCGTTTTGACGTTGGTGAACGCGTTGAGCCACGCCACCTCGTCGTCAGTCAGTGCCAGAAACGACTCGTTGCTCGCTCCCAAGAGCTTGGTGAATGCCGGGATCTCTCGTAGGCGGTCGCGCAGCTCGGCTGGCTTTGACGTCTCCACAAAGACGTAGCCTGGAAACAGCATCCGCGTGACCGTGCGCCACGTCCCACCAATCTTGCGGGCACACTCGTATGCCGGCGTGTAGCAGTCGCTCACCACGTCGGGCAGCTGCGTTTGGACCAGTGCCTTGGAGTGCTCCTCCTGGCCACTGGATACTTGAATCACGTACAGATGTGCTTGTGGCATACGAGTCACCTCCCTCGCTGGTAGTAACAGGTGATGGATGGGTTGTTTTGGGCGCAGTTGGCCAGGCGATGCGCCAGGTACGCTTCGCCTTTAGCCGCAGCCATGTATCAAAAACGAGTCGTTCTCCAGCCCGGTAACGCAACGCGCTTGGCGACGATTGCGCACGCAGATGGATATGTCGGTGCCCCGAGGGCTCGCAGTTTCCTGCGTTGAGACTACCGGTGGTCTGCCACCCGTAGCCTCAACGCAAAAAGCTCGCGCTAGTACGCCAAGTCCCTCCCGTTCTGCTCCATGGCCCTCCTCAGGCAGTCGTAATGCCACGCGCGATGGGCGTCGCTCGCAATGTAGTCGTACACGTCCCTTTCGAAGAGTCTGCGCGCAGGCCTCCTCGCGCGTCCCAAGCGCCCACCGTCGACGTAGTCGGCGCTCGCCTGCAGCTTGCACCCCATGCGCGCCAGCCGCTCGGCCACATCGGGGTTCTTCTGCACGGCGCGATAGCGCTCGGGATGCGCGATGATCACCTCGTAGCCCATGCCCTGCAGCTCGAAGATCGTGCGCTCGTAGTCGGAGAACTCCACCTCGGTTGCGCTGCTCGACAGCTCCAGCAAGAACTCGTCCGAGCCGTCAAAGTGCAGGTAGTCCACCCACCGCATCCCCAAGTCCATGAGCTTGTCGTGGTTGACCTCGAAACCCATCTGGATGGGGAACCCATCCGCATGCGTCACGAGCAGGTCGTATGCGGCCCACATCTTGTCGTAGTCGAAATATGGGTCGCGCACGTGCGGCGTACAGACAATGCTCGTCACGCCCGCGGCCTTGGCAGCCGCGAGCATGGCAAGGCTCTCGTCCAGGTCGCGCGCGCCATCGTCCACGCCGGGGAGTATGTGGCAGTGGATGTCCCTCATATCTCGTCTTCGATATTCGCTTGCAGGCTGGCGGCGGGGCCAGCTGCCGGACGGGTGCGATTGACCGGCATGGTGGGAAGCGTAATCACCGTGTCGTCGGATTCGCTCTGGTCGGATGCGGGCGTCTCGGCCTCAGCCTTCGCACGTGCACGCTTCGGCTGCGCCGAGCCATGGCGCGGCGCACGCACGGGTAGCGAGAAGAGCGACTTCTCCTCCTCGTCGTCGAGACCGGAGGTGTCCACGCGGCTCCCCTGCCTGTCGTAGTAGGCGTAGTAGTACTCGCTGCGCTCCTCCTCGCAGTAGTTCATGCAGACGCCCACCACGTTGGCGCCCGCGTTCTGCAGCTGCGCGTAGGCGTCCTGCACCTCGGAGCGCTTGGTATAGCGCTCGCGCACCACCAGCACCGTGCCGTCGACCACGGAGGACAGCACCGCCGCGTCCACGAACGCTGCCAGCGGCGGCGTGTCGAAGATGACGTAGTTGAACCTCTGCCTGACGTCCTCGACGAAGTTCTTGAAGCGCCTCGAGGCGATGATGTCGGGCGGGTTGGGGATGTGCGGCTCCACGTCCAAGAACCAGAGGTTCTTGTCCACGGCCACTGCGGTGGATGCCAGGTCGCTCGCACCGGCGAGCACGCCGTAGAGGCCCCTTTGCGGGTGCACGCCGATCGTCGCGGCCATGGAGCGGCGGCGCATGTCGCACTCCACCAGCAGCACGGTGCTGCCGCTGCTCGCCACGGCGCGCGCCAGCTCGAGGGAGACGGTGGTCTTGCCCTCGTTGGGCACCGAGGAGGTGACGACCAGCGTGCGGACGGGATCGTCGACGCTCGCGAAGCGGATGTTGGCGAGCAGCGTCTGGGCGGCGTTGCGCATGGTGCGCTCGGCGCCGCCGTACGAGGACCTTCCCCTAGCCATGCCTACCTCCCCCTTCTCATAGCCGGGAACCTGCCGATGACGGGCTCGCCGATGAGGTCGGCGATCTCGTCGGAGTTGCGCACGCGCGTGTCGAGGGTGTCGGCGAGCACGACGATGGCGATGGCGGCAAACAGGCCGGCCATGATGGCGACGAGCACGTACAGCGGGCGTCTCGGGCCCGAGGGCAGCTCGGGCACCTGCGCAGAGTCGAGTACGTTGACGGCCTC
The DNA here is from genome assembly GCA_947303905.1 of uncultured Atopobiaceae bacterium. Classification (GTDB taxonomy): domain Bacteria; phylum Actinomycetota; class Coriobacteriia; order Coriobacteriales; family Atopobiaceae; genus UBA1367. The sequence continues at coordinate 11,336 of CAMYZR010000005.1, read as the reverse complement.
CACAGCCATGACCTCGCGCGCGATGTCGGAGACCTTCTCGGACATCGTGTTGGCGATGGCGGCGGCGGACTGCGGGTCGGGGCCCGTGACCGCCAAGGTGATGACGCGCGTTGTGGTGGAGCTCTGGACGCTTATGTCGTAGTCGTCGAGGGACTCCATGTCCGTGGCATCCAGCGTCTCGCGGGTGATGCGGTCCGACTTGAAGAGCTGCGCCAAGTCGATCGCGATCATCTGGCTGGCTGAGAGCACCGACGAGTCGGAGACGATCGTGTCGTCGGACTGCGTGTACAGCACGTACATGCTCGTCTTGGCCGTGTACTCGTTGGGCATGAAGAGATAGCAGTACACGAGCGCGACAAAGCCAAACGCCAAGGGTAGCGAGAGGGTGAGTATGAGCTTCTTCTTTAGTAGCTCCAAGAGCTCCAATAGGGTCATTCGAGGTTCCTTCTTCTGTCCGACTCCTCTAGCCGGCTGGTGTGTTGATGTCCTTAGGCGCGGATCCTGAGCTCCAGCGAGCTCCTAGCGATTCTCGGATGTGTACTGGTGGCTGCGGCACCAGTGGGCCGCACGAAGCCTGTGGTAAGCGGTTTTGGATGCTGCCCGGCAGCGTCCCTTGATGGATGCATCAAACGGATGCATCCATCAAGGGACGCTGGGATGCCGCGGCGCGCTTCTGTCTCCTACCTGAGGCACCGACGACTTGAGGGGAGATGGGCGCTTACGTCCGCTCGCTTTGCGGAGGCACACGCACGTGGAAATGCCAACCTTATCCACACTTCATGAGCCATTCTCATGTCATGCGGGCAGGACTCCCCACAAGAATCAGAGCTTTGACCCACCTCCTATTCAAACGAACACGGTCGGGACATGATGTTACTCATATGCGACCTCAGCGAACGGACCACCCCTGACCGGATGCAGCGGATCCCTTGCCATCCAGCCAAGAATTTACTTCGTAGTTTAAAACTATTCGCCTGCGAATATTAGCTCATCTCCTATTTCTGCCAATTACACGCAATTAGCGTTACTTCTCATCGACAAGTTGGCCGAAAATAGAGGAACTCGCATCTGTTCGGCAGCCATGCCATCCGCGAGGCATTTGGGCATGCCTCGCACCCGCACAGAATGCGACCGGGCATCATAGTTGAGGGAATCGGGGCCGTCATGTCGAGCATGCGGACTGCTATTCGCGCGCTGCGCAGAAAAGCGAATCTCACCCAGAGGGAGCTGGCCGAGCTGCTTGCCGTCGACCAGAGCGCCATCTCGCAGTGGGAGACGGGCCGCACACTGCCCGAGCGCGAGAAACTCCCCAAGCTTGCGCAGGTTCTTGGGGTCAGCATCCAAGAGCTGTTTGCCCACGAGGCGCTATCGGCGTTCGACGGGGCTGCCCCCGCAGCACTAGGCGACATGCCCGCTGCCGCGCCTGCGGTGGACGGCGGCCCCTCCACCAGCCCGGTTCGGACGCTCCCCGCCACGGTTCCTCTGTCCGCCATTGGCCCCTCACGTACGGACGACCCCCAAGACGACGAGTTGGTCGGACGCAGCGTCGAAGTGCCCGCCTGGGTGCTCGAGGCCCACCCCCACGCGCAGGCGCTGGTCGTCAGGGACGGCTGCATGAACCGCGTCGCGCCTGAGGGGTCCATCGCAGTCTTTGACCCAGACCTCGCGCCCACAAACGGGCATGTCGCCATCCTCATAGACGAGGATCGTGGCTTCATCATGCGCCGCTGGCACCAGGGCAACAACACGCTCATGCTCACGGCCGACAGCTTCCAGCCACACGACGACATCATCATGCGGGGAGATTGGCATGCGAGAATCATCGGCACCGTCGTCTATGTGAGCGTGCCTCCCGAGCTGTACTGACGCGCAACGGGCGGTACCCGATACGCACGTCACGTCTGTCGATGCCTACCTGGCAGGTCAAGCCACAGCGCCCCGCTCTACGGTAGCGTAGAAGGTGGTCGACTGGGCAGAGCCGACCGTAGGCCCCTGCCTGTCAGCCACCAGTGTTAGGCACCTTCTCATGCACGATATGGAGGGGCATATGGAGAGAAGAACCTTCATGAAGGGGGCGTTCGGCCTCGCCCTGCTTGCCGCCGGAGGGCTCGGTGGCATGTCCTACAACCGGACGCCGCAGGACCAGCTGGAAGAGACGCCAGACCAAAGCGACGCCTGCGGCCCGCTCATGCGGCGCGACATTGTCCTAGAGCCCGACGACACCGGACTGTTCCGCGGCATCGGACGCGGCGTGCACCTCTTCAACGTGGACGCGACCGGTGCCGAGCTCATGCGCCTCGCCGACGGAAGCCGCACCATCGAGGAGCTTGCCGACGCCCTCGAGACGCCGGCGAACCCGGCTGACGTGGCATCCTTCTTCGTGACCCTAGGCCAAGCGGGATTCCTCCAGAACACCGTGGTGGTCAACCTGCTGGAGATTCCCTCATGAGCGCGGACGTCGCGCAGAACCAGCAAGAGACCGCGCCGCCTGAGCTCTTCGTGCTGAGAGACGAGCAGGGGCCCATCCTGTATGCGCCTCTAGCCTCGCTTATCGCGCGTGCCAACGAGAGCGCTGTCACCGCAGCCCTCGCCTACGCCAAGGACCCGGCCAGCATCGACGCCATGAGCGACGACGAGCGCACGGTGGTGCAGGCGCTCGGCGAGCGTGGCTTCTTCGCGCACCGCGCGTACCCGCGCCACGAGGTGGGGTTCCGCCCAGCACAGGTGACGCTCTTCCCCACCAACAACTGCAACCTGCGCTGCAGCTACTGCTACGCCTTTGGCGGCGAGGGAGGCGGAAACGGCGAGCCTCTGCGGCGCATGGACCTACGTGTGGCCCAGCGCGCCATCGACCTTATCGCCCGCAACGCCAAGGAGCGTGCCGCCGAGGGCGAGAACATCCGCAACTCCCTCGTGTCGATCCACGGCAACGGCGAGCCCTTCTGCGCCTTCGACCTCATCCAGAAGATCGTGTGGTACGGACAGGACGTGGCCGAGGAGCTGGAGATCCCCGCGGTGTTCAACGCCGCGACCAACGGCGTGCTCAGCGAGGAGCAGCTCGACTTCGTGATCGCCAACTTCCACTCGGTGAACATCTCCTTTGACGGACTGCCTGCCTTCCAGAACGCAAACCGCCCGATGGCCGGTGGGCGCGGGTCGTTTGACCGGGTCGACCACACGATGCGACGCCTCGTGGAGGCGGGCGTGGACTTTGGTATCCGCACGACGGTCACGGCAGCCATGGTGGACTCGATGCCCGAGATCGTGGCCTTTGTCGCCGAGAACTACCCCGGCATCGAGCAGCTGCACTTCGAGCCAGTCTGGGAGTGCGGGCGCTGCCTGACGTCGTCCGACACGATGCCCTCCGCCGAGACCTTCACGAAGCGCTACCTCGAGTCGCTCGAGGTCGCGCGCGAGCGCGGGGTGCGTCTGGTGTTCTCGGGCGCCCGCCAGGACATGCTCGTGGACACCTTCTGCAAGGTGAGCAGCGGCAGCTTCACCGTGACGCCGACCGGGGACGTGACGGCGTGCTACGAGGTGAGCTATGCGAGCGACCCGCGTTCCAAGCGCTTCTTCTTCGGACACTTCGACCACGAGCTCGACGACTTCGTCTTCGACCAGAAGGTGCTCGACGAGCTCTCGAAGCTGAACGTGCACAACATGCGATTCTGCGACGACTGCTTCTGCCGCTGGCACTGCGCGGGAGACTGCGCGGCCAAGGTGCTCGACGGGATCGGCGTCGACGAGCACCACGGCAGCATGAGATGCGAGATCAGCCGTGCCCTCACCCTCAACCAGATACAGCGCAAGCTTGAATGGAGGCCCACCGATGGCAGATGAGACCAGCGCCTACAACGACCGGGCACTTACCGAGGGCAGCGAGACCAGCCTGCCCAAGCCCCAGATCGAGATCATCGTCGACGGCAACAGCGTGTTCAAGCCGGGCATGAAGAGCTACTTCGTCGACAGCTACAACGAGGACACCGGCAAGTACACGACCCAGGTCATGGGCGAGTACTGCAGCTGTGACACCGTGCTCACCACCTACACGGTCTGCACCTGCGAGCACGTGTGCACCTGCAACTCGGTCTGCACCTGCGAGTCGCATACCGTCTGCAGCTGTGACAGCGTCTGTACCTGCGAAAACGTCTGCAGTTGCGACGGATACCAGAGCTGTTCGTGCGTAGGTAACACGGGCGGAGGCCAGTGGGTCAGCTGCGGCAGCCCGTGTGCCTGCGTGCCGGTGCACTGAGGGAGGGACCATGACTGTCATGAAGAGGACGATCGCATGCGTCGGCGCGCTCTTGCTCGCCGTCACGCTCAGCTCCTGCGGGCAGAGCGCGACTCCCGAGGAGGTAGCCAACTATCTGGTCGAGTTCGAGCAGCCCTTTGTGGGGCGGGAGGCCCGTGACCCATCCGAGCTGGATGCCATCGTGCAGAACGCCCTCGAGATCGCCGGCGACCGAGAGAGCAAGATCGCGAGCGACTCGGAGGAGGGCGAGCAGGCCAAACGTATGAACAAGAAGTTCGACATGGCCAACGACGCGTACAAAGAGGGTGACTACCCCGAGGCCCAGCGGCTCTACGAGGCGGTTATCGAAAACGTCCACGGTCACTATGGCGCCAACGTCAACCTCACGCTGGCCTTGCTGCAGCAGAACAAGAACGACGAGGCTCTCGCACAGGCGCTGGCATGCTGCCACACCTTCCCCGAGGAGCCCGAGCCCCTGCTCAACGTGCAGGTGGCGGGCGCTGCGTGCGGCTTCCACGTCGATGACGTGGAAGCGGCGGCGGACACCGTGCTTCAGGATGCCGGCTCGAGCCTTGAAGCCCTCCGCGAGGAGCTGACAGACGAGTACGACAGCTTCTACGTTTACAACCAGGTGTGGGACTACATCGAGACCGACCTGCATGTGCAGGCAGAAGGCGACGAGAGCGAGGACGCCGAGGCGACAGCTGCAGCCAAGCCGGACTACGCGACGTACACGGCGCTCGGTGTCGACCTTGCGGCCCTGGGAGACGAGCTGGTCGACGACTCCGACGTGGCTGCTCTGGACGCCTACTACCATGCCGTCGGCCTGCAGCTGGGCTTCGAGGCCGACCCCAGCCTGATCGAACCCGTGCACACCATGCCCTACGTCGCCGTCGACAGCGACCTCTGCACCATCAGGGTCGAGGAGATCACCAACGACAGTCCGGGAGAGGAGCGCGGGCTTGTGTTTGAGATCGAAAACAAGACTGATGACACCACCTTCGCGCTCGGCAGGGGAAAGGTCTGGATCGTCAACGGCATCGAGTCGACGCCGCAGATGGAACAGACGTGGGTACAGGCCGGAGAGACGAAGGACGTCTTCCTGAAGCCGGGCTACTCGGGCCCTGACGAGGTGACGTCGCTCGCGGGCACGATCGTGGTCAGCTCGAAGGAGCAAAACACCGTGCTTGAGGTCTACCCCATCTCGTGGGCAGCCGCAGAGGAGGCCGCAGAGAGCGAGTGAGACCGAGCCCATGCCGCACGTACTGCTGATACGACCCCTCTGCGAGGGGGATGAGCCCGAGTTTGCCGAGCCGCTGGGCATCGAGCGTCTGGCAGGATACCTGCGCGCTGCCAGCGCTGCCGATGTGACGGTATTGGACCGGCGGCTCTACCAGCAGGAACGACGGATGGGCCTTGCACATTCGCGCTTCTGGGACGACGTGCGCGAGGCTTGCACGGGGCGTGAGCCCAGTGTGGTGGGCCTCTCGCTGATGACCTCCGCGGACGTGCCGGACGCGCTGCGCATCATCAGCAGGATGCGTTCCCTCTGCCCCTCGGTGCGCCTCGTCGCGGGCGGTCTGTACGTGACTACCGACCCCAAAGGCGCGCAGGCACGACTTCCGCGTGCGGTCACGCTGCTTTCCGGCGAGGGGGAGCTCTCGCTCCTTGCGGTCGTGACGGGGGAAGAGGCGCAGATCAGAGCCCTCACGCCAGACGACTGGGCGTTGGCCTACCGACCCGACCTCGAGCGCTATGCGGCACTGGGGTGCGCGGTCAACATGCAGACCTCGCGCGGATGCCCCGGGGCCTGCACCTTCTGCGCGACTCCCCAGCTTCCCGCCGAGCTGCGCCGGTGGCAGCCGCGCAGTCTCTCGCTCGTCGTGGACGAGATGGAGGCCGAAGCAGCACGGCTTATGCGCGCCGGCCTGCCCGCCGTGTTCAACTTCGTCGACGACGACTTCGGTCCCCTCGAGCGCATCGAGGCACTCGCCTGCGAGCTGCGCAAGAGGAGCCTGCGCGTGGCCTTCGCACTCGAGATGCGCCTCGCATCGTTGATCGGACAACCGGACCTTGCCGCACGTCTCGAGCGGCTACGCGAGGCGGGTCTCACGCGCGTGTTCGTGGGCGTGGAGTCGCTCAACCCAGACACGCTGAGGCGCTGGCACAAGGGCTACGATGTGGCGCAGCTGCCCGAGGTGCTCGCGGCCTGTGCGAAGGCGAGCATAACGCTCCAGGCCGGCTACATCCTCTGGCATGCGGACCAGACGGTGGCAGGAGCGCGCACCGAGGTCGAGGCGCTGGCGCGCATGGGTCTCTACAGCCATCGCGCGGCCCTGAGCCGCCTCATCGTCTTTTCTGGCTGCGCCCTGGCCGAGACGGACTCCGACGGTATGGGCTTCCAAAGGATGGGCGCCTCCGCAGAGCGCTTCTACCAGCAGTTTTGCGAGCAGTCGCAAGAACTGACGTGGACGTGGACCTCCGCGGCGCTGCGTGAGCCGCACGAGGTCGCCAAAGCGCACCTCTCGGGTGACGCGTCGCGCGTCGAGGAGCTCCGCCGCATTCTCGCAGAGGCGAACGCACGGTCGTTGGAGCTGTTCCGGAAGCTGGCGCGTGAGGAGACCTCGCGCTTGGGCACCACGGTGCAGAAGGACGCTGGCCCAGAGGCGGTGGCTCCATGAGATACGCCGTGCCCGTCAACGCCGCCGAGGAGGTAGCAGCCCTCGCTGCCGCAGGTGCCGGAGAGCTCTATGTGGGCTATCAGGACCGTTGGTGGGTCGAGCGCTACGGCGACCACGACAGCATGAGTCGTCGACAGGGTCGCGCCAACCTCTCGACGAGAGGCGAGCTGGCTGAGGTGGTCGATGCCGCACACACGCACGGGCTGCCGATCTGGCTGGCGCTCAACAGCCGCTACACGGAGCCGCAGCTCGACCACCTCACCGAGCTCTGCGAGGGCTTTGAGCGCATGGGTGGCACCGGCGTCATCGCGAGCGACCTCGGCCTGCTCTGGCGGCTGAGCGAGGGCTTTGGCCTGGCGCGCTGCCTCTCCATCCTCGCGGTGGCGCAGAACGCGGCCACCCTTGCGGCATACGCACGGCTTGGTGTCTCGCGCGTGGTGCTGCCACGCTTCATGGAGCCCAAGGAAGCCAAAGCGCTCCTGTCGCAGGCGCCTGGCATGGAGGGCGAGTTCATGGCCTTCTTCGACAAGTGCCCCTGGGTGGATGGGTACTGCAGGCATCGGCACGGCGTGACCTACCTCGACCGAGAGGCACCAGTCGGAGGCGACGGCGCACCCGAGCTCTACACCTTTGACACGACGTATCGCTCGCACGCCTGCCTGGGGCGGGCGTGCACCTACCTCGAGCCCTACCCCTGCGCCGCATGCCACCTGTCCGCGTTCGACGAGGCGGGGGCGCATGTCGCCAAGCTGGGAGGACGCGGACGCCCCTTGGACGAGCGCCTGCGTGCGCTGCGCTTCCTCCACGAGGCAGAGGCGATGGGCTCCGACGCCGAGCGAGAGCGGCTCTTCCGCACCACCTTCGGGTGTGCCTGCACCTGCTACTACGGAGCCAAAGCCCAAGACCGCAGGGCGATCGAGCCCGTGTCGCCGCCCTCTTGGATCTCGAACGGGACGGTGGCTGGCAGCCAGACGGACCCTGCGGGATTGCACGGGACGGTGGCCGACCTTCTCGAGGGAAAGCTCGACGGCAGACATCCGGCCCTTCTCATCCCACCGCTCTCACAAGGAGACCTCGCATGGCTTCTGGAGGTTCTGCCAGAGCTCTGCCGAGCCTGTCCGAACGAACTCACCCTCGTCGTCAACGACCTGGGTACGCTGGTGAGTCTCACAGGGATACGGCAAGCTGACAGCACCTGTGCCGGACTCGAGATCGAGCCGGGAACGCTCCTCGCACGCTCCGATGATCCGCGTGAGGTTGCCCATTTCCTCTCGCCAACCGAGAATCCACCACGTGCGATCTGGGGACCGGACGGAGAGCCGCGTACGCTCGTCTATCGAGAGCCGCCCGCGACCCTCGCGCGACACTGGGAGCACCCCTCGCTTTTTGAGCCATCAGCGCGAGCAGCGCTCCGCGAGCTCACGGAGAAGGCCGCATCTGTCTAGACACTCACCAATGCGGTGCCAGCCACCCAAAGCAGCCGGCACCGCACCAATGGTTCAACCTCGCTGAGCGCCGCTGTCTTCGAAATGTGGGACGACGCTCCAAGCGCTACTGCGTAGGCGCCGCATCGGACCCATCTTCGCTCGCGGTGTCCAGAGAGTCGCCAGAAACCAGCGCCTGCCCCTCCGCGACAAGGTCCTCGACATAGAGGACGGGGTAGGCATGCACGCTGCCGTTCGCCTCTACGAGGATGGCGTCGGCGCTTGGCGAATAGCCCTTGATGTTCGGCACATATGCACGCACTGCCATGGTATCTCGGTCGATGATGCACCCCTCGCCGAGGGCCGTGCACACGATGAGGTCGCGATCGGTCTCGTAGAGCGAGATGTCGTGGTCCATAGAAAACAGGGACATGGTCAACTCAAACAGCTGCTTGGCGCCGTGCCTCGTCGTCATGAACGAGTTCAGGTATGTTTCGTACTTGGTCGAACGCAGTCCAGACACCTCGGTCACGATCTCGCCGCTCTTCGCGTCAATCGTGACCAACCGATAGTCCGTGGTGTACAGCGCCAAAAGGCTGTCGCCCTCAATGAACGAGAGGCTGCGAAGGTCGCTGCCGACAAGCGCGCAGGAGCACACGAGCGAACCATCCCGCGTATCGCGGATGCGGACCGTGCCGTCGGAATCGGCGGTCGCGCACCTTGTACCATCGTGCGACAGGCAGACGCCCGCTGGGCTGTTTCTGGCAACGGGGTTTTCCGTCATGTATTCCGTCTGGCCGAGAAGGTCAACGAAGACGTCCGTCATAGCCTGTCCGTCGGTCTGGCAGCTAAACGCCAGCACGCCCCCTGCGCAAAGGGCGAGCGGCGTTTCGCGCTTCAGCATATCGAAGAACACACGGTCCTTGTCCGTCTCCAACGACAGGGGCATCTCGGCAATGCATTCGTCATCGCGGTACAGTCGCGCGGTGTAGGGGCGAGCCGCGCCTTCTTCATAGGAGAGCACTGCCACCAGCAAGGACCCGCTTTCGGCATCCGAAAGGCCCACAGCATAGTGTGCGTCCGCATCGGCGTCAAGCCCCAGCAGCAGCTCGCTCTCCCCCGTGGCGAGCTCCGTTTTCCAAACGGGGCTGCCATGCCGCCCAGACTGTTCCTTCTCCTGCCAGAGCACGTAGGCTCCATCGGCAGTGATGCCAAGCATGCGATCGACACTCGCGTCGATCTCGCAATGCGCTTGCTCCTGCCAATCCTGCGTCCCGTACAACGTGAAATCGACCGCGATTGGCTCCACGGTATCGTCGGAGGAATCCCCCTCGGAATCGTCTTCGGATACCGGGACCTCCTGAACGCAGAGATAGTCCCCACGGGCGCTCACTATGATGTCGTGAATCGCCTTATCCCCGGAAGGCTTGAAGGTGGCGACCGTCTGGTCTCCGTCATTGATGTTATTGACAAGCTTCACAAGCGTCGTATCGTCGGCCGAGACCGTCGCGCTTACCGTGTAGTCCTCGTCCGACTCTCTCCCCGATGCATAGAACAGCAAATCGTCACGCAGTTTATAAAGGTACAATGGGTCGCCATCGACATCGGTAAACGGATCCATCAAGCTACTTTGCGAACAGCCTTCTGAGATGAGAAACGCATCGATGCCACCATCCGCATAGGCCACGTAGGGAAACGACGTTTCGTTGACGTATCCCCATTGGTAGCCCACCACCGCGGTGTCGGCAACCTCATGGCCAGTGACCTTGCCCGAGCCCACGTCTACGACGTAGAGGTCCCGGTCCGCGGCCAACAGAATCCTGCCCGATATGCTGCCATCGTCTTCACGAATGTATTGCCCGAGCTGGAATGCCGATGGGGTGGCACGGTGGCTATTAGCGAGGGTGGAATGCCATGAGCTGCTCAGCCCGTCGTTTGACCAAGGCTGGCTCATGGGCAGTTCGAGCGACCAAGACCGTCCGGCGCCCTTGCCTGCTTCCGACGCCTTCTCGATGCGAGCGTAGTGCATCGTACCAGGAGTTTCGTCATCGTCGGCCGCCTCATAGGTGGCGATGAACCAGTCCTCGTGGAGCTCGTCGTCTGTCGACACGATGATGTCCATCGGAAGCCCCTCGAGCACCCGAGACGATACGGTCGAGCCATCCCCCATGCTCACGCAAACGCAATCGCTGTCGCCGTCCTTTCGGGAGCACACGAACACGGCGTAATCATGCGAGGGTGCGACTGCAAACAGATTGCCGAATTCGCTCGGCAGCCACTCGCCGTTCATTTCGGCATCGATGGACTTCTTGACCCGCCCATCTGCTACGCCGATGGCGTCTATCCTCATTTGATCCGTGTTCGCATCGGGAGCGTAGAAGAGATAGGCCGTATCCGAAGCCTCGTCGTCGGACCGAGGAATGGACACGCCGAAGATGGCGCCATCTTCCGAGCGGTCTTCGCCCGTGAACAGGTCGATGTTCCACAAGATCTCGCCGGTTTCCGCGTTTACCCCTGCGACGGCCCGGTACGTCGCCACCACAAGCGTATCGGTGCCTGGTACGTATTTCACAATGGAGATGATGTCGCTCATGTAGGCAGAATGCGATGCGTAGCGCGAATCGGCCAAGTCGCTCAGGCGGCGCTTCCAGATCATCGTCTTGGCGCGGGAATCCCACGTGCTGACCCACACCACGTCCTCGACGGCGCTCTTGACGGTGATGTAACGCTGATCATCGGATACCACGATGTCCGAAACCTCACCACCCACATCCAGGCATGTCTCGTAATACACACCGTAGTTCGGGTAGTAGTGCCGCAATGCTTCGGAAAGCGCCAGCTCGGCCTCGGCGACGTACGGACGATTCTGATCGTCGCCCGGCAACGCCTCGAGGGCGATACGGACGGCTTCGAGCTGGTTGTCCTCCTCGAAGAGCTGACGCTGCGACTCCTGCGCCAGAAAGCGGGACTCGCGGACCT
>CAMYZR010000004.1 GCA_947303905.1 uncultured Atopobiaceae bacterium | reverse complement strand
GATCTCGACGATGTCCACGTAGTCCGCAAGCTCGTTCACGATAGCGATGACCTCATGGCGCTTGCCGTGGTCAATGGTGAGCTGAAGCTTCATGGGACGACCTCCTAGAGAACCTGCATGGCAAGCGCCAGCACGAGGGGCATGGTGAGCATGGATACGATGGTGGTGCCGATGGACAGGCCCGTGCCGTACGAGTAGTCGGCGCCGTACTTGAGCGCCAGCATCGACGTGGCCGAGGCCGCGGGTGCCGCCGCGATGATCATCATGACCATGCGGACCTCAAAGGGCACGGGCATCAGCAGGAGTATGGGGATGCAGGCCAGGGGAACCACCACGAGGCGCAGGGCAATCGCCTTGTACAGGCGCGTGTCCGTGATCATGAGGCCGACGTTGGACGCGCCAAGCGTGGCACCGAGAATGACCATGCCCAGACCGGTGTTCATGTTGGCCATGCCGGTGAGCGTCTGCATGACCACGTAGGGCAGCTCGTCAATCGTGAAGAAGATGATCATGCCCACGACCACGGCAATCAGGTTGGGGTTGGTGAGGATCTTCTTGATGGAAACCTCGTTCTTGTCACCGCTCATGAGCAGGACACCGTAGGTCCAGAAGGTCAGCGTGCCCACCACCATGGTCATGGTCACGTAGAAGACGTACTCGTCGCCCAGAATGCCCTGGATGAGCGGGATGCCCACAAAGCCCGAATTGGAGAAGACCACGGCAAAGGTGCCCACGCGATCGGCCCTTCCGCAGCCAAAGCGCCCGATGACCACCGACACGGCAAAGATGATCAGGAAGAACAGCATCACAAGGATGCCGGTCGAGATCTTTTCCGCATCGTACGGAATGGCCAGCGCGCGAATCACCACGCAGGGTGTAGCCACGTACAGGGCAAGGTTGGACAGCTGGCCCACGCCCTTCTCGTCGATTTGCCCGAGCTTGAACAGGGCGACGCCAATAGACATCATCGCCAGCATGACCACGATCTGCTTAATGAGAATCAGGACCATATGCGCCCCTCCCTGCCGCATTGCCCGACTCTTCAATGATACGGCAGCCTATGCTGTGCGCATTTCTCGCATCGTCCCAGCGGCATTCCCATTTGCAGGTAGCGCGGCTCCCCAACGTCTCGCCCCATAAACCAAACGGCCGCCGCGACACTTCCGTCGCAGCGGCCGCTTTCTGCTTGTATGGCCTGAGCTAGTTGCCGCCCAGCCCGCTCTCCAGCAGCCCGCGCATGACCTGCTCGGGGCCTTGTCCGTCGTAGCGCGTGAGCGCGGTGATGCGCTCGCGCATGCGGTACTCGTGCACCTGGTCCTCGAGCTCGCGCACGCGGGCACGGAGCTCGTCGATCTCGTTCTCGCGCTCCACCTGGCGCTCTCGCATGTCGAGGATGCGCACCACGCCCGCAAGGTTGATGCCCTCGTCGGTCAGCTTGCTGATGAGGTTGAGCCGCTCGATGTCGCTCTGGGAGTACAGGCGCGTGTTGCCGCGAGAGCGACCCGGCGTCACCAGGCCCTTTTGCTCGTAGACGCGCAGGGTCTGCGGATGCATGCCCGTGAGCTCGGCAGCCACGCTGATCATGTAGAGCGGCTTGTCCTTGCTGTCGTCGCTACGCGCCATAGCTCTCGACGTCCTTCCTGTACTCGCGCTCGTCGGCGGTGCGCAGCGCCTCGAGGGACTCGCGCTCCTTTGCCGACAGGCGGGTGGGCACCTTGACCCGCACCTTCACGTAGAGGGCACCCTTGCTCCCCTTGCGCTTGACGTTTGGCGCGCCAAGGTCGCGGAAGCGGAAGGTCTTGCCATCCTGCGTGCCAGCGGGAATCTTGAGACGGCAGGTCGAGCCATCGGGTGTGGGCACGTTGACCTCCGCGCCGAGCGCCGCCTCGTACATGCTGATGGGCAGCTCCATGCGCACGTCAGCGCCATCGCGCTTGAACAGCGGGTGCTCCGCGACACGGGTGGTGATCACCAGGTCGCCGCGCGCGCCGCCGTTGGTGCCGTACTCGCCGCGACCACGGTAGCGAAGCTTTCCGCCGTCGACCGCGCCAGCCGGCACCTTGACCGTCAGGCTCTGCTTCTCTCCCGTGGAGGGGATGGTGTAGCTCACCTTGCGCTGCGCGCCGCTGAAGGCCTCCTCGGCAGTGACGTCCACCGTCATCGTGAGGTCGCCACCCTTGGTGGGACGGTTCGTCCGCGTTCCGCTGCCCGGCTGACCGCCAAAGATGGTGGAGAAGTCAAAGCCGCCAAACGCGCCGTCGCCACTGCGGATGTTCTCGAAGATGTCAGACCAGTCCGCACCGTTGCCGGTATAGGTGTAGCCGCCACGGTTGCGTCCGCCCGAGCCGCCAAAGTCGGCGCCGGGAATGCCGCCAAACATCAGCAGCTGGTCGTACTCCTTGCGCTTCTCGGCATCGGAGAGGGTCGTGTAGGCCTCGCTGACCTCCTTGAACTTCTCCTCGTCACCGCCGGCGTCGGGGTGGTACTTGGCCGCCAGCTTGCGGAAGGCCTTCTTGATGTCGTCCTGGGTGGCGTCGCGCTGCACGCCCAGGATGTCGTAGTAGTTCCTCTTGCCAGCCATGTGAGGCAACGCCTCCTTTCGTTGTCATGCCTTCGGGCGAGACGGGCACATGGCCGCGGCCCGCCCGCGGGCTTGGCTACTCCGCCTCAGCCTCCGTGGGCTCGGCGGGACGCTTGGGTCCACCGTAGGTGACGGTCACCATCGCGGAGCGGATGACCTTGCCACCCATGCGGTAGCCCTTCTGGTAGACCTGGGCGACGGTCTCGTCGTAGGCTTCGGCGTTCTCCTCGCGACCCACGGCCTGGTGCACCAGCGGATCGAAGGGCTCGCCAGCCGGGTCGATGACCTCGACGCCCTCCTTGCCCAGGATGTCGAGCATCTTGGCATGCACCGCCATGACGCCGTCGACAAACTGGATGATCTTCTCGTCGCCCTCGGCGGTCTTGGTCGCATGGTCGGAGGCGCGCTCCATGTCATCGAGGACGGGCAGCAGGTTGGTCACCAGCTTCTCGGCCGCGCGCTCGCGCTCGGCAATGCGCTCCTGAGCGGTGCGACGACGGTAGTTGTCCCAGTCCGCCTGCAGGCGCAGCAGGCGATCGGTGGCATCGGCGGCCTCCTTCTTGGCAGCCTCGCTCTCCTCGATCGCGGCGTTGAGCTGCTCTTGCAGGTCGTTCTGAGCACGCTCGGCCTCGGCGGCCATGTCGGCCTCGGCGGCCTCGGCGCCGGCGCGCTTTGCGGCCTCCACCATGGCAGCCTCCTCCTCGGGAGTCAGCTCGCTGTCCTGCATATCGGGCTCCACGACCTCGTCGACATCCTCGCGGATCTCGTCGTTCTCAACATCGATGGGCACCTTCACGTCACTCTCCCAACTATCGCTCGGGCCATCTGGCCCAGGGTGGTCTTTTGCCAGTATGGCGGGAGCGGAATCCATGCCCGCTCCCGCCACGGTCAACTCGTCTTTGGTGCGCTAGGCGCTAGTCGACAACCTCGTAGTCAGCGTCGACCACGTCGTCGCCACCGGGCTGGCCGCCCTGGGGACCCTGATCCTGCTGGTCGGAGTAGACGATCTCGGCGAGCTTGTAGCCAGCCTGCTGGAGCTTCTCGCCAGCGGCCTTGATGGCCTCGACATCGGTGCCGTCAAGGGCCTTCTTGGCCTCCTCGATGGCAGCCTCGACGTCAGCCTTGGTGTCGGCGGGAACCTTGTCGCCCAGCTCGTTCAGGGTCTGCTCGGTGGAGTAGGCCAGGCTGTCGGTCTGGTTGCGGACCTCGATCTCGTCCTTCTTGGCCTTGTCCTCCTCGGCGTGAGCCTCGGCGTCCTTGACCATGCGATCGACTTCGTCGTCAGACAGGGCGGTGGAGCCGGAGATGGTGATCTGCTGCTGCTTGCCGGTGCCCTTGTCCTTGGCCGTGACCTTGACGATGCCGTTGGCGTCGATGTCGAAGGTGACCTCGATCTGCGGCACGCCGCGGCGGGCGGCAGGGATGCCGGTCAGGTTGAACTTGCCGAGCGACTTGTTGTCGCGAGCCATCTCGCGCTCACCCTGCAGGACGTTGATCTCGACGGAGGTCTGGTTGTCGGCCGCCGTGGAGTAGATCTCGGTCTTGGAGGTCGGGATGGTGGTGTTGCGGTCGATCATCTTGGTCATGATGCCGCCCATGGTCTCCACGCCGAGGGACAGCGGGGTCACGTCGAGCAGCAGGATGCCCTCGACGTCGCCGGTGAGCACGCCACCCTGGACAGCCGCGCCGTCAGCCACGACCTCGTCGGGGTTCACGGACATGTTGGGCTGCTTGCCGGTGATGGTCTTGACCAGCTCCTGGACGGCGGGCATACGGCTGGAGCCGCCGACGAGGATGACCTCGTCAACCTGGCTGATCTGCATGCCGGCGTCGCGCAGGGCGTTGGTGACAGGGGCCTTGCAGCGGTCGAGCAGGTCGCGGGTGATGCGCTCGAACTCGGAACGGGTCAGCGTGTAGTCGAGGTGCTTGGGGCCAGAGGCGTCCATGGTGATGAACGGCAGGTTGATGCTGGCCTGCTTGGCGCTGGAGAGCTCCTTCTTGGCGTTCTCGGCGGCCTCCTTGAGGCGCTGGAGGGCCATCGGGTCGTTGCGCAGGTCGATGCCGTTGTCAGCCTTGAACTTGTCGGCCAGCCAGTCGATGACCTTCTGGTCCCAGTCGTCGCCACCGAGGTGGTTGTCGCCGTTGGTGGCGAGAACCTCGACGACGCCGTCAGCGAGGTCGAGCAGGGAGACGTCGAAGGTACCGCCGCCCAGGTCGAAGACGAGGACCTTCTGGTCGATGCCCTTCTTGTCGAGACCATAGGCCAGAGCGGCCGCGGTCGGCTCGTTGACGATGCGCTGCACGTTGAGGCCGGCGATCTTGCCAGCGTCCTTGGTGGCCTGGCGCTGAGCGTCGTTGAAGTAGGCCGGGACGGTGATGACGGCGTCGGTGACGGTCTCGCCCAGGTACTTCTCGGCGTCGGCCTTCATCTTGGAGAGGACCATGGCGCTGATCTGCTCGGGCGTGAAGTCCTCGCCGTCGATCTCGACGACGGCACGGTTGCCGGTACCGCTCTTGACCTTGTACGGGACGGTCTTGAGCTCGGAGGTAACCTCGTCGTACCTGCGGCCCATGAAGCGCTTGATGGAGAAGACGGTGTTGGTGGGGTTGGTGACTGCCTGGTTCTTGGCAGCCTTGCCCACAATGCGGTCGCCGTCAGCGCGGAAGCCGACGACAGACGGGGTGGTGCGGTCGCCCTCGGCGTTCACGATGATCGTGGGCTCGCCGCCCTCGAGAACCGCCATTGCGGAGTTGGTAGTGCCAAGGTCGATTCCAAGGATCTTAGCCATTGTGATTCCTTTCGTTTGAGACTCTGGGCGTTGCCCCCGGAGTTGGTTCCTTGTTTGTCAGAGGTATTTGTTCCCAATGCGTTTGAATCGTATACATTATCTAAGTGCGTTTGCATGAGATTTTTTGCTTCTTCACATATAAGGCGTGTGCGGTCGCATCCGCAGGCCTAGCGTACCCACTCTGCGGGAAGCGTCATACTCATATATATAAGATGCACGCAACGAAGGGAGTCACCCATGAAGCTGCTCATCGCATCGGACATCCACGGCGCCGCCACCTGGTGCGCCCGCCTGATGGAGGCCATCGACAGGCATCAGCCCGACCGCGTGGTGTTGCTGGGAGACCAGCTCTATCACGGCCCCCGCAACGAGCTGCCCGAAGACTATGCCCCCAAGCAGGTCATTTCCATGCTCAACGGCATTGCGGACAAGGTGCTGGCCGTGCGCGGCAACTGCGAGGCCGAGGTCGATCAGATGGTGCTCGACTTCCCCTGCATGGCCGACTATGCGCTCATGGCCGACCCCGCCACCGGCCACGACCTCTTTTTCACCCACGGACATGTGTATGGGGCAGGCAAGCACAACAGCATCGACCGCCTTCCCGCGCTGCGCGCCGGCGATGCCCTGGTGTATGGCCACACGCACATCAAGGTCAACGAGCAGGGGCCGCAGGGCATCTGGCTGTTCAACCCGGGAAGCGTGGGCATCCCCAAGGATGGGACGCACAGCTATGGCCTGTATGAGGACGGCGCCTTCTCGCACGTCCTGCTCGAGGGCTAGCGGGTGACGCATGGCAACGCTCTGGGAAATCATCGACGAGGGGGCTGACGAGGTCTGCGAGCAGTCCTTCTTTGGAGAGGACCTCTCCTGCTCCAACCTCGGTCACGTGGAATTCGAGGACTGCAGCTTTGACGGATGCTCCTTTGCCGAGCTTAAGGCGGTACGCATCACCTTTGACCGCTGCACCTTCGAGAGCTGCGACTTCTCCAACGCGCGCATGGCAACCAGCTACTGGCGAGACTGTCAGTTCAGTGGGTCGCGCCTGGTGGGCTGCGACCTGCATCACAGCTACTTTGTGCGCGACACCCTGCGCGACTGCGCCTGCGCCTATCTCAACCTGACCGAGAGCAAGCTTGAACAGGTACGGTTTAGCAGCTGCGACCTCCACGAGGCTTCTTTGGCGCAGCTCAAGCTCAAGCGCACGACCCTCGAAGGCTGCAACCTCACGCGGGCGGAGCTCTTTGGCACGCGACTGCGCGGCATCGACCTCTCCACCTGCGAGATCCAGGCCTTGCGGGTATCGGATACCTTTGCCGAGCTGCGCGGAGCTCACATTGGCGTCGACCAGGCGCCCGACCTGGTGGGCCTTCTGGGCATCAAGCTCGTATAGAGAAAGGGGCCGCAACCCGCGTTGCGACCCCTACCACATGCATCTCTACAGGCTCTACTCGATGTAGTCCACATCCACGTAGTAGCCGAGGACCTCGCCCACGTCGGTGACGGTACCGCACACGACCAGCGTGTCGCCAATCGACGACGAGGCAATCCGGTCGAGCGTGGCGTCGTCGAGGATGCTGCAGTACACGCTGTCAAAGGAGTACTGGTCTCCGTTGTTGACATTGAAGTAGTTGCCGGACGAGTCGATGTTGTTGAGCACGCCCGTGAGTCTGATGTGGGCGTCCTGATAGGTCTGCTTCGCCTTGAGCGGATTGTTATCGAGCGCAGCGGTCAGCTCGTCAACGGTCACGTCCACGTACTCGATCGGCTCCTCTTTCTCGGGCTCAGCCTCAGGCTCCTCGATCTCTGCGTCGGCGCTGGCCTCCTCATCGTCCTTGCTCTCCTGGGCCTGCTCCTCTACGGCCGCCTCGCTCTTGGAGTCCGAAGAGCTCGAGCTCGATGACTTGCCTTTGCCTCCGAAGACCGCGCCAATCAGCACGAGCACCACCAAGGCGAGGGCGATCTTCTTGATCAAATCGATGATCTTCTTCATGCGTTCCTCCTAGACGAGCTTGATCCACAGCCAGTGAACGGTGGCTCGATGCTAGAAGAGGGACGCGCGGGCTTCCTCAGCTGTCAGTTGAGTTTTTGCGAGCGGTTTTGCCTAGAGGTGACGCTTGCCAGCCATGCCGGTGAAGGTCTCCTCACCGAGGTTCCACAGCAGATCGTCGCAAGCGGAGATTTCCATGCCATGGTTGAGGCAGAAGGCCACGATGATGTCGCGACGATTGTGCGGAAGAAGGGCAGCCGAACCGCCGCGTTCCAGCAGCTCGCAGGCCTCGGTCTCGTTGAGACGCATGCCGAAGGCGAGCTGGATGAGCTTGTCGCGCGAGGGATGGCGCATGCCCGCCATGATCTGGTAGGCAAACGTCTGGTTGAGACGCGACCTCCGCACAACCACGTTCTTCTTCATGCCCCGCCGTGTCAGCTCATCGCTGATCCACTCGGAGAACGAGCGATCGTCAATCTCTGCCGATGCAAGCACGTCCTGCAGGGTGTCGCCGGCCTTTTGCACTAACTGCCACCTGTCGATAAATGCAACCTCCTTGAGATAGGAGTGATGATGGATGGTCGGCGAAGGATAGTCATTAGCTGCGTGCTAAATCCCTGATTTCCATATCCAATACATAAGTTTACAACCAAAATGTTACAGGTGTATCCCACTTTATTTAATTAGGCTGATTACCTTGGAATTTTAGTCACTTACCATTCGCGGAGGTACGACACGAAAATACCGAGTGCCATCATTACCAAGAATATTATCAGGCTATATATACAAATTCTTGTAATGAAGAGTCTCACGGGATGAGGCTCTGTCGCATAGGCTCCGCGCAGGCACACCGCCTTGTAGATCTCGAAGCATAAGTACGCGATTCCGGCATTCAGAACCACGGCCATGACGTAGTGCTCTGCGTTCCATCTCGGGGCATTGGTCACCCAGTACGTCACTGAGGCGGCCAGCACTATCAGAAAGCCCACCGCAAGCGCAATCCATGCCAGGGCGGCAAGGGCCCGCAGGTACAGGGGTGCTTCCATGAAGGCGCGCGGTGCTCTTCTGGTCGGAACATGCTGATACGCAGGCTGCGGTACCGTCACTGGTGCAGGCGCAGGCTCGGGCTCGGCCAGAGGCGCTCCCGCCAGCGCAGCACGAGCCGCTTGTGCAAGCTCGTCTGCGGTCTGATAGCGCGCGCTCGGCTCGAAGGCTGTTGCCTTCTGCACCACATCACAGAGCGCCTCGGACACGATATCGCGGTCGGCGAGCGCCGCCTCGTACTCCTCCGTGTCGGGCTTCTCCCCCGTCAGCGCATAGCCCAGCAGGCGTCCGAGCGCATATACGTCGGATCGTGCGTCAGTCTGCATGAACCCATACTGCTCAGGCGCCGCAAAACCCCAGGTGCCCAGCGTTGTCGTGTCGCGCCGTTGACCCTGGCGCTGCTGACGGGCTATTCCCAGGTCCACCAGATGGGCTCCGTCTGAAGCCAGGATCACATTGCCCGGCGTGATGTCTCGATGCACGACACCGTGCTCATGCAGGGCAGACACGGCACGGCACACGTCGGAGAGCACTCCCACCGCGCGCACTGCCTCAAGCCTCCCCGCTTGCTCCGCGACCTCGCTCAGGGCACTTCCCTCCACGTAGTCATAGATGACGACCAGCTCGTCGGGCATGCGGTAGAGCTCCTCGATGCGCGGCAGCAGAGGTTCGTTGACCTCCATGGCAACGGCCCACGCGGCCGCGTTGGCAAGCGCCGCAGGGATGTGCTTGCGCACGAGCAGCCCCTCGCCGCCAAACGTCACCAACTCGGTACGGCCAGAGGGACCGTCGCCCAGCACGCGCACGACGCGATAGGCGTCGTCACGCACCATGGAGCGCAGTGTCTGGTCGTCATCCATGCCTAGCCCTCCTGCGGTACGAGCGTATCCTCGCCCAGGCGGTAGAGCTCGTCGTCACATTCGGGGAGGGTATAGCCCTGCTCGATGCAGAAGATGATGATGGCGTCGCGGCGGTTCTTGCACCAAAGCTCGGAGACCCCGGCGTGCCGCAGGAGCCGCTGGGTCTCGCGCAGGGTGCATCCGATGCCCAGGGCCAGCTTGATGGCATTGTCGCGCCCCACGTGACGCTCGCCGTTGAACACCTGGTAGACAAAGGTGGAGTTCACCGCGGAGGCACGCACCACGTCGGCCCGCGTCATGTTGCGCGCATCGATGAGATCGAGCAGGTAGTCGGCAAGGGAGCGGTCATCCGTGGCTGTCTGTGCGAGATAGGCCTCCGGCGTTGCGCTCGCCAACAGGCGTTCCAGCAGCTCCTCTGTCAGCTCTTCGTGCTGTGCCTGCTGCGTCATGCGCATCTCCTTAACCGCTCGGATTAATACCGTAGAGAATATCGTAAACGCCGGACAGCTTGCTCGCAACAAGCCGTCCGGCGTCATGGTTCAGATTTTTATGCTGCTGCCTAGGCGCTGACGGCCTCGCGACCACGGGCGAAGGCCTTGAGGTTGGCCTCCACGGTCTTGGGCGGCACGCGACGACGGATGGCGTCCTCCCACTCCGAGACCTCGAACGGCAGGGCCGTGGAGAGCGCGCCGACCAGCACCACGTTGGTCGAGCGGGGGCTACCCACCTCACGCGCGATGCCACCGGCGTCGATCACACGCGCACCGATCTTCTCGAGCTGCTCGTGGACGCCCTCGGGCATCTTGAAGGTGCCGATGTTGACCGGAACCGGCGTGATCTGCTCGTCGTTGACGAAGAGGCTGCCGCCCTCGCGCACAAACTGCCGCGCGCGCAGCGCCTCGATGGCCTCGAAGGCCACCACGATGTCGGCGCACCCGGGGTCGGCGATCATGGACTGCACCTGCTCGCCCACGCGCACGATGGTGGAGACCGAGCCTCCGCGCTGGCTCATGCCGTGGATCTCGGAGACCTTGACGTCCAGGCCCGCGTCGGCAGCCACCATGGCAAGCAGCTGACCTGCGAGAATGGTACCCTGGCCACCAACGCCCACCAGAAGGATGGTCTTGGTGCCGTCGAGGGTCACGCGCGCGCCGCCCTCGGCGACGCCGTAGTTGGTAGAAGTGTCATGCGGCATGGCTAGTCCTCCTGAATGCAGCCGAAGGGGCAGGACTGTGCGCACTGGCCGCAGCCGATGCACTGGTTGGGGTCGATCACGGCGTGACCGGTCTCGTCACGACCGAGGGCCGGGCAGCCAATCTGGATGCAGCGGCCACAGCGACGGCAGTCGCGGATGGTGGGCATGGGCTTGCGGCTACGGTCGATGAGGCGGCACGGAGCCTTGAAGATGATGACCGAGAGCATGTCGGTGTGGCTCGTGGCCTCCTTGAGGGCACGGCGGATCTCGGCGGCGTTCTGCGCGTCGACGACCTCGATCTCGTCCACGCCGATGGCCTCGCAGAGCTTGACCAGGTCGAGCTGCTTGCCGGCAGGCACATCGAGCGGGTTGACGCGATTCGCCTGGTCGGTGAGGGTCACGCCGTTGACGGGGTTGCCCTGCGTGCCGGTCATGGCCGTGGTGCGGTTGTCCAGGATGCAGAGCGTGCCCTTGCCGCCGTTGTAGACGGTGCCAAGCAGGCTCGTGATGCCAGAGTGCGCGAAGGTGGAGTCGCCGATAACGCCGACCACAGGGCGACCGGTGCGCTCGGGTGCGCCGGCGAGCTCCATGCCATGAGCCATCGAGAGCGAGGCGCCCATGTCGATGACGGAGTCCACGGAGCGGAACGGTGCCACGGCGCCGAGGGTGTAGCAGCCGATGTCGCCGGTCACGATGGCCTTGATGCGGCGCAGCTCCACGTACACCAGACGGTGCGGGCAACCTGCGCAGAACGCGGGCGGGCGCGGGGGCAGGCCCTCGGCAGGTGCGAGGTGTGCCGGGTCGGCCACGCCAAAGGCGGCGCGGATGTGGGCCGGGGTGATCTCGCCAGAGCGCGGCAGGCGGCCTGCGGGCGGCTCGGCAACGTCGATGCCCATGGCACGGACGCGCGTCTCCAGATAGGGGTTGGCCTCCTCGACCACGTAGACCTCGTCGACCAGCGAGGCGAACGCCGCGAGCTTCTTGGGCGGCAGCGGCCAGGTGACATCGAGCTTGAACACGGAGGCGTCGGGCATGGCCTCGCGCACGTGCACGTAGAGGGCACCGGCGCAGATGATGCCGACCTTGGTGTCGCGCATCTCCACGCGGTTGAGCGGGGTCTCCTCTGCCCAGGCAACCAGCTCGTCCTCGCGGTCGTTGCAGACCAGCGTGCGACGCACGGCGTTGGCGGGCATCATCACGAACTTCTCGGGATGGCTCTCGTAGGGGCGCGGATCCAAGTCGGTGCGCTCGCCTACCACGTTGACCAGCGTCTTCGTGTGAGCGATGCGCATGGTCTCGTGCAGCATGACCACGGTGTCAAACTGCTCGGAGATGTCGAAGGCCTGCTGGGCCATCTCGTAGGCCTCTTGGCTGTCGGACGGGTCCAGGCAGGGGATGCGGCCAAAGGCGGCGTAGTGGCGGCTGTCCTGCTCGTTCTGCGAGCTGTAGCAGCTGGGGTCGTCTGCGGCGAGCAGCACCAGGCCGGCGTTGACGCCGGTGTTGGCTGCGCTCATGAAGGGGTCGGCGGCCACGTTGACGCCCACGTGCTTCATGGTGACGAGGGTGCGCACGCCACCCATGGCAGCACCAAGGCCCACCTCAAAGGCGACCTTCTCGTTGGGTGCCCACTCGCAGTACACGTCAGGCTTACGCACGAGGTTCTCGAGCGTCTCGGTTGACGGAGTGCCCGGATAGGCAGCTCCCACGGCAACGCCGGCCTCCCACGCCCCCTGCGCGATGGCCTCGTTGCCCGATAGCAGTTGTTTGCTCATAGGGTAGTCCTCTCCAACAGCGAAACTCGAACCAGTATAGTCGCGCCATGCGACAGGCGTGTTACCAAGCGCGATTTAGATAGCAAGACGGGGACGAGCCCATCCGGACTCGTCCCCGTCCTCATACCCAGTAGAAGCCTAGAAGCGGTTGATGTCCGTGAGGTCGAAGCGCGGGATCTTGCGCAGCGCGAAGAGCAGCACGGCCACCGAGAAGGCACCGGCGCCCACGATTCCCACGGCCGCCGCCAGCCAGTTGAAGCCCTTGAGGAAGCTTCCGAAGGTCGGCTCGAGCGCCCCCACCGTGACGTTGCCCATCATGGCGCCGAGCACCACGCCCAGGGCGATGCCGATGACCGTCAGAGCCAGCGAGTCGCGGTAGATGTAGGCCTTGGCGTCCTTGACCGAGAATCCGTTGATCATGAGCACGATGAGCTCGCGCTTCTTCTCGTCCACAAACATGATGTCGAGGTTGAGCAGCACCACGAGAGCCATGAGGGCCGAAAGCAGCAGGTAGACGGCGACTACCGTCTCGAGCAGCGACGAGATCTCATGGAAGGCGTAGTAGCAGTCATCGTAGTCGTCGACCAAGGTGTCGTAGCCCTCGACGCCACGCATGTTCTTGCGCACCGGGTCAAGGTCCATGCCACCCGCGCCTGCCAGCAGCACGTTCGCCTTAGGCTCGGTACCAAACTCCTTGCGATACTGATCCGCGCTCAGCACGAACTCGTTACGCAGCAGGTAGTACTCGAACACGCCGGCAACCTTGAGGGTGTGGGCCCTACCGTTGTTCTCGGTCACCTTCACCTCGTCGCCGACGCCAACGCCCATATGGTCGGCGTATGCCTGAGAGATGAGGACGCCGTCGGCCTTGGCGGGATCGCCCTCGCCGTCAACCGCGAGCACCTGATACATGCTCTCGAACTTGTCGTTGGTCGGGACGAAGAGGTTCACGACATTGCGATAGCCATCGGTCTGACGCACCTGCATGACTTCGAGGTGCGCCTGCTCGCCGTGCAGCCCCTGCTCGTCAAGCGCCTTGCTCACCTTGGTAGCAGCGTCGTCGACGTCCTCATCGAGGTAGACGATGGTGTCAAAGCCATAGATCTCGTTGTAGTGACGCTCGAAGCCACGCGACACGTTGCTCCACAGCGTCACGGCCGTCACGATGATAGCCGTGCAGCCAATGACGCCAACGAGCGTTGCCGCCACGCGACGCGTGTCGTTGACGCAGTTGTTGATGATGGTCTGCGTGTAGAGGCCAAGCTTGTTCCATGCGCCCCACTTCTCGTAGAAGTGCTGCTTGGCGGTCTTCATCTCGCCACCGTTGAGCAGCACCACAGCGTTCTTCTTGAGCAGGCCATGGATGGCGAACCAGGTGGAGAGCAGGATGAGCGCCAGCTCGATGCCACCTCCCGCCAGCAGGTCGAGCAGGTTGAAGTAGGGCGGGAAGCTCGGCAGGGTGAACGATGCGGCGCAGGCCGGGTTCATGATACCCTGCACAGCCACGATCGCCACGAGAACCGAAAGCACCACGCCAGCCAGCACCGCAATGCCCGAGAAGGAGAGGTACTCCGCGGCAATCTCGTTCTCGCGGAA
Source organism: uncultured Atopobiaceae bacterium (assembly GCA_947303905.1). GTDB lineage: Bacteria > Actinomycetota > Coriobacteriia > Coriobacteriales > Atopobiaceae > UBA1367. The sequence goes on along the minus strand of CAMYZR010000004.1, from coordinate 6,125 downwards.
GCCGCACGCCTTCTTTGTGCCAATCTGCACGACCTCGTCGTTGACCAGGCGGGCGACCGCCGAGTAGCACACGAACAGGCCGACGAGCACGAAGAGCAGCGCCATGGCCCAGCGGACGTTGCCCATCATGACCTTGATGGTGTTGAGGCTGTTCACGCCGCCGTTCTCGGGACGAGCGAGCACGATCCACTCGTACTCCTCCATCTCGTCGAGCTTCTTCTTGGCGTCCTCGAGCTCCTTCTTGGCGTCCTCGAGCTGCTGACGCTTCTCGATGACCGTCTTCTTGGCGTCCTCGAGCTCCTTCTTGCCATCCTCGAGCTCGAGCTTCTTCTCCTCGTAGGTCTTGATGGCGTCAGCGAGCTCGGCACGGGCCCTGGCGAGATCGTCTGTGGCCTTGCGATAGTCTGCCCAGCCGTCGTCAAGCTCGCTGCGGGCTTCTGCCAGCTGCGCCTTGCCGTTGGCGACCTGTCGGTCGTACTCTGCCTTCGCGGCGTTGTAGTCGGCCCAGCCCTGGTCGAGCTCCTTCTTGGCGTTGTCGAGTACGCCCTTTACGTTGTCAAGAACCTGCTTGGCGGTAGCCAAGGCCTCAGGCAGATTCTCATACCTGTAGGTCTTACCCTCCTCCTCGTACTCGATCGAATCGACGGCCTCGAGGAGCGTTTCAGCCTTGACGATTGCGCCGTGCGCGTCGACGCTCGGCGCCTCGGGGTTGCTCTCGGTCAGCGAGGAGAGATCCTTGATCTTGTCACTGTCGGATATCTCAACGCCCAGGTCGTACTCGTCAGAGAGGGACGACAAAAGTCCGAGCAGCTCGTTGTGGGTGTCCTTCGTCTTGTCGTAGGCAGGCTTGAGCTCGCTGTAAGCCTTCTTGACTGCGGGCCACGAGTTGTCCTTCTCCTTCTTGGCGGTATCCAATGCCTCATCGGCGGATTTCTTAGCAGCCTCGGCGGACGTTACCTTGCTCGCTGCTGAGGACTTGGCCTTCTTGGCCTCTTCTTCTTGTGTCTTGGCCTCATTCAGTGCCGCTTCGGCCGCAGCTAGTTTAGCTTGCGCCTCTTCGTCATCGGGGTTGACAGAAACCGCCTGCGCAGCAGCATCATAGGCCGTCTGCGCATCGGTAACCGCTTCTTCCGCCTGCTTGTACTCCTCAACAGCCGCAGCACTTGCGCCGTTCGCTTCCTTGAGCTCGGACGCCTTTATTTCCGCCTCTGCCTCCGCGGCCTTTAGGCCAGCCTCGGCCTCCACATACGCGGCAAGCGCCTTGTCGTAGGCCGTCGTCTTCTCTTCGAGCGTCTTCTTCTGCTTGCGAAGCGCCGCGATGTCAGCGACGGACTTGTCGTAATCGGCCTTGTTATCCTTGTACAGCTTGTTGAGTCTGTCGTAGTTGCTCTTCGCGTCGTCGTAATCGCTCTTGCTCTCGTCGTACTCCGCCTGAGCATCGTCGAGCTTGGCCTTGCCGGCATCCAGCTTCTTCTTGGCCTCAGCCTGCTTCTTCTCTGCCGACGACTTGGCGGAGGAGTATTTGCTCTCGCCATCCTCGAGCTCCTGCCGAGCATCGCCCAGCTGCTGCTCTCCGTCGGCTATCTGACCCTTGGCGTCGTCGATTTCCTCCGCGCCATCCGCAAGGGCCTGCTCGCCGTCCTTGATCTCCTTCTCGCCGTCGGCAATCTCCCCTTCGGCGTCCTTCAGCTTGCCGTCCGCGTCGGCTATCTCCTGCTCGGCGTCGCTGACCTTCTCGTCCGCCTTGCTGCGAACGTCCTTGTAGCGGGCGTCACCAAGCTCTCCGCCCATCTCGTCGACGGTCGCCAGAACGGTGGCCAGGCCATTCTTGTAGTCGTCGCTGAAGGTGCTGTACTCGCGCAGGCCGTCACAGCGCAGGTATGCGTTGGAATAGCAGTCGTCGTAGCTCTCCGCGTCAAAGGAGGCCTCCGGCGCAAAGACCACGCAGTCCACCCTGCCGGCTCCAATGGAGGCAGAGCCCAGCGAGCCAACGACCTTGCTCAGGTAGGCCGGGTGCTCCACGAGGCCCGTGATGGTGAATTCGCGCGCAGTGAGCTGCTCCATGCCATCGGCATCGTCCTCGTCGTCGGCGTCAGACACGAGAGTGATGGTGTCCCCCACTTCAAACTCGTGCTCCTCCGCCCAGAACGACAGCATCGCAACCTCGTCCGCCTTGGTGGGCAGCTTGCCCTCCACCAGCTTGGGAAGGTCGATGCGCTGGGTCAGGCTCTGCACCTTGATGACGTAGCTTGCGGGGCCGTCGATCATGCTGGCAAAGCTGGTGTAGCCCGGCTCCACGTCGGTCACACCTTCGACGGCGGCCAGCTTGGTGAGGTCGTCCTCGGTGAGACCATAGGGGAACTGAACCTCTATGTCGTGCAGCTGGCCCTCTTCGAATGTCTTGTCGGATATCCCGCCAATGGCCTCACCACCCCACTGGATGCCGAGGAACAGCCCGATGCCCAGGCAGACGAACATGGCGATGGAGACGAATGCCACAAGATTCGCCTTGATCTCTGCAAGCAGCTCGGTTAGCTTGATGCCTTTCATCCGCGTCACCCACTACCACACGAGGTCGGTTGCGTGGGCCTTGCGGCGGTTGACGGTAACCTCGTCCATACGGCCGTTGCGCATGCGCACGACGCGATCCGCCATGCGGCAGATCTCCTCGTTGTGCGTGACCATGACCATGGTGGTGCCCTCGGCCACGATGCGCTCCATCACCTGAAGCACCTCGATGGAGGTGGTGTAGTCGAGTGCCGCCGTGGGCTCGTCGGCCATGATGATGCGGGGTCGCTTCATGAGCGCGCGTGCGATGGAGACGCGCTGCTGCTGGCCACCGGACATCTGCGAGGGATAGTTGGTCTTGCGGTCGCTCAGGTTGACGATCTCGAGCGCCTCGTCAGCAGACATCGGGTTGTCGACCAGCGTGGCGATGAGCTCGAGGTTCTGCTTGGCGTTGAGGTTGGGCATGAGGTTGTAGCTCTGGAAGATGAAGCCAATGTTGTCGCGGCGGTAGTCGGTTAGCTGGGACTGCGTCGCGTTCGCGTACTCTTCGCCGAAAACCTCGAACGAGCCCGAGGTGGGATGGTCCATGCCGCCCAGGATGTTGAGCAGCGTCGACTTGCCGCAGCCGGACTCGCCAAGAAGCACGAGGAACTCGCCCTCATAGACGTCGAGGTTGACGCCCTTGAGCACCTGGGTGACCGTGTCGCCGTTCTGGAACTCGCGGGTGACGTCGCGCACGCGAATGACCACGCGTCCCGGCTCCCACGCGGGCAGGATGTTCTCGTTGTCCTCGAGCGCCATGCCCGCGAGGATCACCATCATCTCGCAGACGTCGGCTTCCTCGGTGGTGAAGGCGCTGCCGTCGGGCTTGTTGATGAACTGAATGCAGCCCAGCAACTGGTCACCAGACGAGAAGGGAACGCAGAGCATCGCGTTCACATCGATGCCCGCAAAGTCCTTCACCGTCCAGGGATCGTCTCCCTCGGTGAAGGTGAGGTAGCGCTCAGCCTTCTGCGACTGGTAGACGCGGCCCACCGCACCCTCGCCAGGCACGTGCGAGCGCGAGGTGAGATCCGTGGAGCACACCCAGAAGCTAGGGCGCAGAAGGTCGCCTGCCGTCTTGTCGGCATACCAAATAACACCGGCCCCTGCAGCGCAGTTGCCGATGATGATCTTGAGACCTTCCTGAAGTGCCTCGTCGAGCGTCTGTGCGCGGCTGATGGCGTTTTGCGCCTCATGCAGCGCACGATAGGCTTTGACGACGGAGGTATCCATGATGGGGTAGTCCTTTCTCGAACGCCCGAACATCGCAACGCGTGCGCCCGGCTTTCGTCAGGCGCACGCGTAAGGATGTATGGGACTACGCCAGCAGGTCGGAAATCAGTACCTGAGACGGGTCGGCCACGTCCAAGAGCGAGTCGACGTAGCCCGCAAAGATGCTTGCAAACTCGTTGACGCGCCTCTCGGAGTAAATCGTGGACATGTAGTAGAGCACCACGTTGATGCTGTCTGGGGTTTCGAAGACCTGGAGCGAGTTACGCCTGATTGCCGCCTCGTTCGCAGAGTTCACCGTCTCCATCTGAGCACCGATCATCTGGAGGCCGGAGGTGTCGTTAATGTCCGCCGTCTCGTAGATCACCGCGAAGATGTCATTCATGTAGGTCTTCTCGGTGTCGCTCAGCCAGTCGTAGGTGCTGTGCGCGATGGCATTCTGGGTCTGCTCCTTGATTGCGGCATAGAAGTCCGCCAGAGTAGTCACCTGGTCGAAGTGGACGCCCAGCGGCAGGAAGCGGAAGAGAAGGCCGCCCGCGTGCTTCCTACGCTCGTCGACGCGGTTGTGGAAGGTGATGGCCGTCACCACGTCGGGCTTGCCGCTGATCTTGGCAAGGGCGAGGGAAGCCATCGCGTTGACGAAACCGTTGGCCGTGATGCCGGAGTTCTTCTCCATGGTCGCGAGCTTCTCGGGCGTCATCGCCGTGGGAATCGGCAGGGCCGCGTTGAGGTTGCCCGGCCTGGCCCTGTTGGGCACGATGACGCGGCACCAGTCCACGTCGTCGTAGGTGGAGTGATAGTACTTGTACGCGTCGACGTAGGCGTGGGTGCTGTGCAGGCGCTCCTCGTCCTCGAGATACGAGTAGTAGGTGTCGAGCTCCAGCGGCATGCCCATGTAGGCGCGCAGGAGCGAGGCGGCGATCAGATGCACGCTCGAGCCGTCCATCACGATGTGGTGGAAGACGATGAGCACGTACGTGTTGGAGTCGGTCTTGATGACGCGAATCTTGACCATCGGCTGGCCGATGAGCCTCATGGCAGCCGTCGGGCGGTTCCTCAGCTCCTCGAACTCGGCGTCAGTCATGGTCTCGAGCTCGACGGGCACGCGCTTGGACTCGTCGTAGCGCTGCTGCAGGTCGAAGTCCTCGCCAAACTCGAAGACCGTGGAGAAGATCGGATGGTTGATCGAAGTCGCCTCCGCAGCCTCGACCAGAGCGTCGACGTCAGCGTCGGCACCGAACGAGATGAGGAACGGGACGATCCACATCGACTTGGTGGGGGCGTTGAGCTGGGAGTCGATGACCATGCGCTGCGCGACGGGCACCTCGTGCGGCACCTTGCGGGCGCGCATCTCCTTCTCCTCCTCGGTGAGGTTCTCGAGGCCCTCGGTCTTGTCGCGGTAGATCTTGGCGATCTCCTCGACCGTACGTCCCTGATAGATGTCGATGGCCGAGAGCGAATCCATGTCCATGAGGGCAAGGATCTGCATGGCCTTGACCGAGCTGCCGCCGAGATCGTAGAAGTCCTCGGTGATACCGATGTTCTTCACGTTGAGGACCTTCTCGAACGCCTCGCACAGGTTGACCTCGAGCTCGTCACGCGGAGCGACGTACTCCTTGCGCTCGATGGTCATGCGCGGGTCGGGCAGCTCCTTGCGGGCGAGCTTGCCGTTCTCAAGCAGCGGCACGGTCTCGATCTGCATGAAGAAGGAGGGAATCATGTAGTAGGGCACGAACTCTTCCATGCCCTCGCGGATCTCTTCCTCGCTCGCCTCGAGCTCGCCGGTGTAGTAGAGGCACACATAGGACTGGTCGGGGTTCTCGAATCCCTTGGCTGCGCACCAATCCTTGCCGGTCACCTGCTTGAAGGCTGCCTCGATCTCGGCAGGCTCGATGCGGTTGCCGTTGATCTTGATCATGTCGTTGGCACGACCAACGAGCACGATGTTGCCGTTCTCGTCTGCGTAGCCCAGGTCGCCAGAGTGATAGAGCCCGTCGTGCATGACCTCCTCGGTCTGCTCGGGCAGGTTGATGTAGCCGCGCATGAAGGGGTTGGGGAAGCAGATCTCTCCCTGCTCGCCCGGGGCCACCTCCTTGCCGTCCTCGCCAAGCAGGGTAACCTTCAGCGCCGGGCTTGCGGGCTTGCCAACCGGGCACACGTCGTATGCCTTGTCGATCTCGAACTGGCACACCGTGAAGGCACCCTCGCTCATGGCGTAGTTGTTCACGAGCTGCACGCCCTCAAGGTGAATGCCGTTCGCCGGCTCGGAGCCCGTCTCGATGACCTTGAGATAGGGACCAAAGTCGTTACCCACCGCACGGATGAGGGACGGCGAGAGGAAGGTG
>CAMYZR010000003.1 GCA_947303905.1 uncultured Atopobiaceae bacterium | reverse complement strand
GCCAGCGTACTCTGCATCCTCCTCGACGTCAGCCGTCATAGCCGTACGGGTGACGCTCGGGATGTCAGACTCGCCGCGCTCGATCTCGGGGACCTCCCTCTCACGTGCAAAGCGGTCCTTCAGGGAGACAAAGAAGTCGCGAATCGCCTCGAAGACCTTCGCAAGGAATTCCCGAGCCTTGCTCAGGCCACCGCCGACATTCTCGCCGATCCCGCCTGCAGCCTCACGCAAACGCTCCATGCCGGAAGGTCCAGCCGCCGCAGCATTGGCCGCCTCGATGCGGTCGATGGCCTCTTCGCGCGGAATGAGGCCCTCGTACACGATCTCGCAGTCCTCGGGCAGCACCTGCATGCTTGCGAGAAGCTCGGCACCACGGCGCACGGTGGAAGGCGAGCGCAGACCATACTCGTCGATCAGCTCGCCCTCGTCCTCATACCCATACTCATCCTCGGAGTCTTCGTACTCCTCCTCGGGCGCGTAGTCTTCCTCCGGCTCGCGGACGTTCTCAGCCGCATAGTCTTCGTCGGCAGGCTCGGTGGTTGCAACGACGCCAGCCGGCTGCTCGAACTCCTCTTCGTCTTCGTAGTCCTCGTCCGCGTACTCGTCGTCGAGATACTCTTCATATATATCTTGTTCGTCCTCGTCGACCTTAAACTCGCGACGCACGCCCTTCGGATGGTTTGCCGCCCAGGTCTTTGCGTCGTCCGGTCCGGGACGAACCATGTCAAGCACGCCGAGCATGGCTGCGACGGATGCCTTGTTGTCGTTTGCGCCCGTCGTGCAAGCCGCAAAGCGCTCATATATAGATGCAGCTCCCAAAGGCAGCAGCGGAAGTGCGATCAGCACACCCAGCACCCAGAATGCATGCCTGACAACCACCGGGATGAACGGAATCAGCTGGAGCAGCGTAAGCACGAGAACCACAATGGAGATCGGCCAGCTCAGTCGCTTGATGAGCGGCTGCCACTTGGCCAGTTCGCGCCGATTGAGGAAGTTCTCGCGCGGGGTGTCGTAGTGAGCGATGATGACGATGGGACGGGCACCCTTGATCACGTTGGGGCCCTCTGCACGATGAACGCCGATGACGTTCTGGCTGCGGGCCTGCGGACCGATAGCCGAAAGCACGTCGTTGCCGTTATGGGCGAGTGCAAGAAGCACAAACGCAATAGCGACCATCACGACGCCCACTAGCGAGACGGGGGTACCGATAAACCCGGCGAGTAGCACGCCGATGAACAGCAGAATCAGATAGATGCGCGAGCTGAGACCAGCCAGCGACGGCGAGTCGAACTCCTGCACCTGCGTCTCGAGACCATGCTGGACAAACAGGCTCTCGATGAGCTCGGCTGCCTGCAGCTCCTCTTGGCTATTGACCGGAGCGATGTCTACCTGGTCGTTAAGATAGTCTGTATATTCGCGCGTAGTCGCCATGTTGCGTACCTCGCCTAGCGGTTGCGTGTGTTTGAGCATTCGTTCCTCAAGTATACGCCGACAGCGGCCTGATACCACCAAGTACCTCAGGACAATCCCTTTCAGGTGCCGTTTTAATTACACATCCTTCAGACCAATCAATATCCGCTTGCTCGTATTTGGTTTGACCGGCATTCCGTATTATTCTTTTACGAAACTGGAACGTACGTACCGTGGAGGACCCGTGGCCAGAACTGACCCACATCTCAAGGTAACGGCGGATGACCTGCGTGCCACCCGTGTTCTCACGCTTGCCGTGAAGTTCTTTGGCTCGCGTAGACCCGTCGCCTCGTCGACCATCAGGACCGACCTCTACCCCGAGCTCGATATCGAATCATTCAACCGCCAGTACCTGCGCGATCGCGAACTTCTGGCTACCTTTGGCATCCAGGTTCGGGAGGCTGGTCAGATCGACGGCGACACGCTTTGGCAGGTCGATGAGCTCACCTCCTACGTTCAGGGTGAGGGCCTGACGCAAGACGATGCGCGCATGCTGTACGTGCTGTGCCATGACATGGCCTTTGACCAGTCGTTTGCCTATCGAGACGAGCTGCGCATGGCGCTGGCCAAGATCTCGCAGATGTATCGCGGCACGACTCTGCCCCATAGCGACGCCACCACGCCGACCGAGCACAAGATTCTCTCCACGCTGGTGGGATGCATGAGCGCGCGGCATGCCGCCGTGGTCTCGTACACCGACGCACATGGTCACGAGAGCCAGCGCACTCTGGGCATCATGGGGACGTTTGGCCTTCGTGACAGGACCTACTTTGTAGCCAGTCGCATCGAGAAGGACGGCAGCGTGGTGCCGGACTCCCTGCGCACCTATCGCCTTGACCGCTTCTCCAAGGCGCGAGAGGTTGCCTCCATCTCCTATCAGATTCCCCTCGACTTCTCGGTAACGGACTTTGAGCGCCTACCCTTCCAGATCGGCGATCCGATCGCCCTTGCTCACTTCAAGGTGACGGGTAACGAGGGTCGTGAGGCGACACGTGCGATAGCCACTCATGGCGAGCTCCTCAACATCGATTCGCAAGTCATTTGGGAGGTTCCCTACAGCAGCTTGCAGGCTGTGGCCGCATGGTCGGTTGGCGTGGGCCTCATGCCCGCACATGATGACGAGCTGGCTCGCACCTGCACGGAGATTGTGCAGGCGAGCGCACGCACCGATGCCTTTGACGCTGACCTTCCCATTCCATCTGAGGTTCCTGCTCAACGTCTGAGCAGGTCAAGGGCTGGTCGTACGGGCAGCGTAGCCGTGGCGCGACAGCTTGTGGCGTTGGCGAGCAGCCTCACGCGCGAGGGTGACGTGATCACGGCCGAGCACATTGCGCAGACGCTCGGAGTGGAGTTTGACTACGCGCGGCACCTGATCATGCTGGTGTCCATGGGCAGTGGGGAGTCGATTGACTATCTTCCGGTGATTCTCAGCGACGATGACGACGAGGTTGCCCTCATGGAAGGCGCGGGGATGAGCGCCCGACGCGTGCGCCTCACGCGCTCGGAGACCATAGCCTTGTCTGCCGCCCTCAGTGAGCTGGGCGTTCCCGAGAGTGATCCCCTTGCCCAAACGCTCGTGCGCTCGTACGCCTCGCCGTCCTTCTCAGCTGACGACATCGCTCGCACGCTCGAGGAGCCGAGCTCCGCCGAGGACAACTCCACCCTCGTCACCTGCTCTAAGGCCATCGTCGAGGGCAAGGGCCTGGCCTTTTCCTATCGCCCGGTGAGCGGCGGGGCAGTGAGCCATCGTCGCGTGGTGCCGCAGCTGGTACGTCGAAGCGATGACAGCTGGTACTTGGATGCCTTTGACCTGATACGCAGTGACCACAGGGTGTTCCGCATCGATCGGATGCGGGATGTGTCTCTCATCGAGGCACCTGCCATCACCACGCCAGAGCAGCCGGAAGAGAAAGACCGCAAGCTGGTCACGGTCCGTTTTGACGACCGTAGCTACCTCGACCTTTTTCACTGGGAAGGCCTTGAGATCCTCAGTGCTGACGACACGAGCGTGGTCACACGCATGCCGCAGTTTGCGGGGACATGGCTGGCGCGTCACCTTGTCGCATGCGCTGGCACCGTGCGCACGGGCGACAGGCAGCTTGCCGACCAGATTCGCGCAATAGCCGCAGAGCTGGCATAACACAGCCCTGGTACATCTGGCATACCAGCATGTACCAGGGCTTTCTCTCATCAGATGTATGCGCGAGGCTTAGCGCTTTCGCGATGCGCGCCACATGTCTATATATCTGCCCACGTTCTGGCAGTCGAGCTGCATGCACGTACTGCTTGGCATGGAGCGCACGAACTGCTGGCCATAGCGCTTGGTGGCCACGCGAGAGTCGGCAAAGACCACGATTCCGGCATCGGTGCCCGTACGGATGAGACGTCCCGCCGCCTGTTTGACCGACAACACGGCCTCTGGCAGCGAGTAGCGCCACCACGAGCGATCTTCTCGCAGGTCACGCTCCCGCACCAAGGGGTCATTGGGGTTGGCAAAGGGCAGTTTGGGAATGACCACGCAACGCAGCGTGTCACCAGCCGCGTCGAAACCCTCCCAGAACGACTTGAGCGCCATCAACGAGCGACTCTCGTCCGCCATGAATTTCTCGCGCAAGCGACGCGGCGACGATCCACGCTCCTGGCAGTCAACCTCAAGTCCAATGGCCGAGAGTCGCGGTGCCAGCTCGCCATGTACCTGTTCCATCTCGCGGCGATTGGTGAAGAGCGTGAGCACCGAGCCTCCCATGGCGCGATGCACGTCATAGAGCAGGTCGACTAGTGCCGACAGATAGGCACGTGTGCCAGGCGCTGGCATGTCGCGACACACCAAGACACTCATGTTGCGGTCGAAATCGAAGCTCGAGGCAAGCTTCAGACTGCCTCGGTTGCTCTTTTCGATCTGGTCAAGACCCACAGCATGGTCAAAGTGCTCAAAGGACTCGCCCACAGCAATGGTGGCCGAGGTAAAGGTCACGCTCATCATCTCAGGCAGCCAACGTTGGGCGAGATCTGTGCCCACGTCCACCTTCTCCGCGAGCAGGGCCTCCGTCGCCATGTCGCGCCTGCGCCGCGAGAGACGAGCCGAGTACACGTAGGTGTGATCCTCGCCAGCCTCGATCAGCGAGAGCGCATCGCGCAGCTCGGTCAGGAAGCCCGACGCCTCCTTGAGGTCACCTCCGAGTTGTGCGGAGAGGTCAGCCAGTGCCTCGACAGTCTCGTTGGCATCCTTTGCAGCCTCGTCGAGGCGCTCAATAGCGCGCAGCATGGCCTCGGAAAGGCCTGCCCACTCGCGGGTGTTCCGCACGCCATCATCAATCCAGAGCGTCTGAGTCTCATAGCCGCCACTTGGGCCACTGACCTGCGTGAGCTCGTGCAAGGCCTCAAAGACGTCGACCGTTGAGACGGTCGCACGAGAGGCCGAAGCGGCGAGCTTGGTGAGCAGACGGGCGGGCAGCGTGGAGCCTTCCTTCTGCGTTATCTGTCCAAAGAGGGTATGGATGGTGCCTGTCTTGGTGCCACCGAGCTTCTCGAACGCCTGGCGCACCTCTTCGCCCGTGACCTCGACCGCCCACTGGCGTCGTGCCTCAGACTCGAAGCCATGGGCCTCGTCCACGATCCAATGTCTGATGGGCGGCAAGATGCGGCCATCCGCCGTGACATTGCGCAGCAGGAGCGAGTGATTGGTGACCACCACGTCCGAGCACCCGGCACGACGACGAGCGCCATGCACCATGCACTCGTTGGGAAAGAACGGACAGCGCGTGCGCTGGCACTCGGACGGCGAGGTGGTCAGCATGCCCCGAGGCACAAAGCGCCAGCGTATGCCCAGCGTATCGAGGTCGCCCTCGGCTGTCTGACACACCGATGCGTAGGTCACCGCAATGGCAGTGAGCATGTCGGACTCCACCGACTCGGTGGAACGATAGCCGCCAACCTGCGAGGCGGGCAGCTCGTTGACCGTCGCCCGCTGAAGGCGGTTGAGGCACGGATAGTGCTCGTAGCCCTTGAGGCTGGTAAAGGTGAGTCCATCAGGCAGAGCTCGCTTGAGAGCGGGGAGCTCATGGGCGACCAGCTGGTCCGTGAGGGCGTTGGTCTTTGTGGCGATGCCCACGGTGATGCCATTACGCTGGGCAAACTCTATGGCGGGCACAAGGTAGGCCATGGATTTGCCAACGCCGGTGCCCGCCTCTATGGCCCGATGGGTCGAACTCGCAAGCGCCTCTCGCACCTCGAGGGCCATAGCCTCCTGCTCGGGACGGCGCTCGTAGACGTCGTACATGCGCGATACCAGACCGCCGTCGGCAAACGCCGACTTAATCTGCACGACAGACGGAGAGCTGAGCGGGACCACCTCGGAGGCATCGGCACGCGTGTGCCAATCCACACCGGCTATCAGGTCGTGACGCACGCCCTTGAGCGAGAAGCTGCCTCCGCCATCCATCGTCGAAAGGTACGAGAGAATGACCCTGAAGGGCCACTCGACTTCCGGATGCATGCTGGCAAGCAGCCCGAGCAAACCATCTGGCAGGTCAAGCAGGCCCTGCAGCATGATGGGCCACATACCGCAAAGCGCATCTACGTCGTCCATGGCTCGATGGGTCACGCTGTCACAGCCAAAGACAGCGGCCATGTCCGACAGACGATGCGAAGACAAGAGGGGCAGTGCCATGCGCGAGAGCGAAAGCGTGTCGATCCACACATCGCTCACCTCATGCCCACCTGGCACCTTCTCTATGAACGTACGGTCGAACGTCGCGTTGTGTGCCAACACGGGTGACCCACCGACAAAGTCAGCAAGACCAGCCACGGCTTCCTCGGCAAAGGGCGCTCCTGCCACATCGATCGCACGGATACCCGTCAGCTCCTGAATTTCCGCTGGTATCGGCTTTGCGGGCTGCACAAAGGTACGGTACCGGTCGACGATTTGCTTACCACTGATGCGCGCCGCCGCAATCTCGATAAGCTCGCAGTCCTTGAACGAGAGACCCGTTGTCTCGGTGTCCAGTACGACCATGTCCTCCTCGAGCGGGCCGAAGTCGGTCTTTTGAGCCCGTTCGGCGCAGGTGAGGTATTGTGCGCGAACATCAGTTGGCGTTGTGGGAAGCAGGAGCCGCCCGAGCAGCTCCTGCGCATTGTTTTGAGCCATTTACCTGCAGTTTCCTTGTCCTCGTAGCGAATCTCCCGACGGAGGTCGCCCGCGGTGTTACCTAAGTGCCAGCTCCACGATGCGACGGCAAAGCTCGGGGAACTCGATGCCCGCGTGACGTGCGCTGTCGGGCAGCAGGCTTGTTTCCGTCATGCCAGGGATGGTGTTGGTCTCCAGGATGTAGGGGACACCCTCCTCGGTGACGATGAAGTCGCTACGAGACACACCGCGGCAACCAAGCACCTTGTGAGCGCGAACGGCGAGCTCCTGGGCTCGCGCATAGACGTCGGCGTCGAGACGTGCGGGAATCACATGGTGCAGCTCGCCGGGCTCGTACTTGACCTTAAGGTCATAGAACTCTGCGCCAGTCACAATCTCAACGATCGGAAGCGCCTCGGGATCCTCGTTTCCAAGAACAGGCACCGTGATCTCGGTTCCCGTGATGCACTGCTCCACGAGCACCGTGTCGCCCTTGGCCCCGGCGGTATGGATTGCTTCCTCAAGCTGGTCAGCGGCAGTCACGCGCGTGATGCCGTAGCTCGACCCGTTGCCCGCAGGCTTCACAAACAGGGGCAGACCGAGGCTCTCCACGATCTGTGCGAGCTCGTCCTCACCGGGAACGTACCCGGGGGCCAACGTGACACCTTCGGGCGTCGGAATCCCAACGGTCCTGTACATGGTTATCGCGACGTCCTTCTCCGTACCCATGGCCGATGCCAAGACACCAGAGAACGTGTAGGGCACATGGAGAATCTCCAGAAGACCCTGGATGCATCCATCCTCGCCGTAATGGCCATGCATAGCCGGGAATGCCACGTCATAAGAGCCCTCGATCAGCTTTGATATAAAGTCGGGAGCTGCGACATCAAAGAGATCTACCTGTGCAAAACCAGCATCTAGCAGGGCTTTTTTGCATGCACGACCCGAGCTGAGCGAGATTTCCCGCTCATCTGACCAACCTCCAGCAAGAACCGCAACCTTGCAACTTGTCAGCTCGTTAACCTCCATGAGGCAAACTCCTTTGCAACCTTCCTTGCGCTAGACTCACCTGTTGAGCACGCATTTACCAAACGATGGTACCCCACGTGGATTTACAGTCGTAGAAGAGGTTCGAAATCATGCAAGAAGCCAGAAACACAGCATCTCAGGGCTCAGCTCTCACCGACCTGCGAACCCTGACGCACGGCCAGCTGCTTGACACGCTCAAGGAGCTTGGACAGCCAGCGTTTCGCGTGAAACAGATCGAGGAGTGGATCTGGGAGAAGGGTGCCTCGTCCTTTGATGACATGACCAACCTTCCCAAGGCACTGCGTGCGGCACTTTCAGAGCAGTTCACGCTCGGCGGCGTATCGCAGGTCGCTCGACAGGTGTCGGAGGATGGCAGCAGAAAGTACCTTCTTCGCTATGCTGACAACACCACGGTCGAGTGTGTTGGCATGCCCTCGGGTAACAAGCTTGCCGTCTGTGTGTCCTCGCAAGCCGGTTGTGGCATGGGATGTGCCTTCTGTGCTACCGGCGCTGCTGGCCTGACGCGTTCCCTCACTGCGGGTGAGATCTACGACCAGGTCATTCACGTTCGTGATGACTTTGATTCCCGCGTTTCGAGTGTCGTCCTGATGGGACAAGGGGAGCCCTTCGTCAACTATGACGCAACGCTCGCAGCTATGCGCAAGATCAACTCTCCCGAGGGCTTGGGCATCGGTGCACGTCATATTACGGTATCTACCTGCGGAATCATTCCTGCCATCAAGCGTTTTGCCAATGAGCCCGAGCAGTTCACGCTTGCTGTCTCCCTTCATTCGGCTGTTCAGCGCACGCGCAACGCACTCATGCCTGGTGTGCGCAAGTTCTCGCTCATGCACCTCTATGAGGTGATGGGCGAGTACGTTGATAAGACTGGAAGACGTCCGACGTACGAGTACGCGCTGATCCGTGGTGTCAACGACACTGAGGACGAGCTTGGCGCCCTGTGTGACTTCTGCCGTGACAATCTTGTCCACGTCAACATCATCAAGCTCAACGAGGTTAAGGGTTCGCGCTTCCAGCCGAGCTCTGACGCTCGTGCTGGCGAGTTTGTCCGGCGTCTGGCAAATGTCGGTGTCGAGGCAACCATCCGACAGTCCCGCGGTCAGGACATCGACGCAGCTTGCGGGCAACTTAAGCAACGTCTTGGCAAGTAGCTAACGCGAGAGGGGACTTGAGTATCGATCAAGTCCCCTCTTTCATGTACTTATATACGAACAAATGTTCTAATCCCTAGAATCCCAGCTCTTCCCATGCCTTGCGGACCTGCTCACGATTCTGACGGACGGTCTCCTCGTCCATGATCGTTCCGATGTGATCGTTTACGAGCGTGTGCAGCTTAACGTAAGAATCGATGATCGTACGGTTCATAGAGGAGATGCCCTGCTTGGCCACATCGTCGAGAAGTACTTGATACGCAACGACAGCCAGAACAGACAAGGCGGTCACGGCTATAGCACCGTTTCGGATCTGCTTGAGAATCCTCATGCTATTCACTTCCCTCCATGGTTACCCTGCTCAGCTGTTCCACGAGCTTTGCAAGCTGTTCCTCGTCCGCGAACTCAATCTCGATCTTGTTCTTGTTACGAAGCCGCTTGACCTTGACGTTCGTATCCAAAGCAAGACGCAGCTGACGGGCAGCTCTCTTGTAGGACTGAGGGGTTGCCACACGCACGGGTGGCTGCCTATCTGTGACAGAAAACAACGGTGCAAGGTTTTCTGTCTGACGTACGCTCAATCCGTCCTCGACTACCTTCTGTGCAAGCTTGATCCGAGCATCATCATCAGCAACAGAGAGGATAGCCCTGGCATGACCTGCCGTGATCTTCCTCTCTATCATCATCTCCTGAACCTCTTCCGGAAGGTCAAGGAGTCGAAGAGAGTTGGCAATAGCCGAACGGGACTTTGAGACTGACTGTCCGAGCTCTGCCTGTGTCATTCCTGTCTTAGTCAATAGGGTCTTGAACCCTTGAGCTTCTTCGATTGCATCAAGATCAGAACGCTGGAGGTTCTCGATGAGTGCGAGCTTGAAGACATCTTCGTCAGAGATGTCTTTGATGATGACCGGTATCTCGGTGAGACCTGCTCGCTTTGAAGCCTGGTAACGGCGCTCTCCAGCGACGATCTCGTACTTCTGGCCCTTCTTCCTTACCAAAATGGGTTGAAGTACTCCGTTCTGCCTGATGGAGTCCGTCAGCTCCTCGAGTGCATCCTCATCGAAGTTCTTGCGTGGTTGTCCTTTGTTAGGACGAATCTCGCTCAAGGGGAGAACAGAATCAGGAGTAACCGCCGCTGCAACCTCTGCATCGGCACCACCCATAAGGGAATTCAAGCCTTTTCCCAAGCCAGTACGCTTAGCCACGACGGATCACTTCCTTAGATAACTTTATATATGCTTGCGCACCCTTGCTCATTCTTGCGTACTGCGTCACCGGCAGTCCATGACTTGGAGCCTCAGAGAGCTTCACATTACGAGGAATAATAGTTTTGAAGACCTTCTTGCCAAAGTAAGAGCTAACTTCTTCAGCAACTTGCTTCGAAAGGGTAGTTCTCACGTCATACATCGTTAGCAGTACACCAAATATCTCAAGATTTGGATTCAAACGGTTCTTAACCATTCGCATCGACTCGAGAAGCTTTGTGACGCCTTCCAGGGCATAGAACTCACACTGAATCGGAATTAACAATTCGTCCGCTGCTACCAGTGCATTGACTGTCAAAAGACCAAGAGATGGTGGGCAATCGATAAAGATGTAGTCAAAATGCTCACTGATAGGCGAGAGCAAGTTCTTCAGCAGATGCTCACGACCTTCAACTGCCACCATATCGACTTCTGCACCTGCGAGTTGGATGGTTGCCGGAATTGCAAAGACGTTCTTCTCGCAAGTTCCAATGATAAGGTCTTCAACTGGATAATCATCAAGAAGTGCATCATAGATATCGTGCTCGAGCTCTTCTTTCTCGATGCCATATCCGCTCGATGTGTTGCCTTGTGGATCGAGGTCTACAACTAGAACCTTTTTCTTAGATTCGCCCAATGCGGCAGACAGATTTACGACTGTCGTAGACTTTCCTACGCCACCCTTTTGGTTGATTACCGCAATTATCTTCGTCTTCTTGAGCGGATTTCCCCGTTTTGTATCAAGGTATCCCACTTTGCCTCCATATGCTCCGTTATAGCTTCGTGTGTTTGGTGTACTAGATGATAGTCCATAGTTTCACGTGAAACGCTGTAAATCACCAACAAGTTAAACATTTGAAGCAAATTGCTAGTTTCACGTGAAACACACCCGCCATACCATTCCTTTTGACACGTAAATCGTCAACTCATTAATGTAGCTACATCCGTCTTTACCTATGCAGCAGAATGCACGGTTTAGACTACCTATCTTGTTTCACGTGAAACTTTCCTCTGTCAATCTGTCTGCTGGTATCGCAATCGTCTTGAGTTTCTCTCTTCAACAAATCTGTTTCACGTGAAACGTGTGATGTGGATTTCAAAGGGTGCTTCTAGTGCTCGAAGTATCACCATTTTGATTTCTGGGATTGGAAACATGTCCAGATTCCTACTTTGTACTTCACTCTAAGGCGTTTCACGTGAAACCAGATGAGTTTGTCTTCTGTTTGTCTACTATGGTCTTCTATCTATGCATCGGGCAATATCTATGCATTTGCTGTCTGAGGTGTTTCACGTGAAACTTCTTAGATGGATCACTACGACTGAGATCCTTTATTCCTTCTAACTCATACGTAGACGTCATTCTGAAGTTCGATGAGAACTCATGACATGTTCTCTTCAAACCACTACGTATCTTCTGAGAGATCAAAGCATGTTTCACGTGAAACAACTATGCGAGTGGATGATGCTTGGCCATCCCAGTATTTCTAGGCAACTTAACCTTGCTCTTGGCATCACGAACGTATGTCAGTATTTCTCTGTGTCCGGAGTCGTCGGGCAGCTCGTACGTTTCACGTGAAACAAGATGCAGCCCGACAATCTCGCCGACCTTTGTCCCTTGCGAGATCTCGTCGTGAGAGATTCTTGCTTTAGAGACAACCATGTACCCATTCTTCTTTAGCAAAGGGGCAGCATACTCAATCAGAACTCCAAGCTCGGCAACAGCACGAGCAGTGACCACATCAAAGCAGTTTGCGGAGCTCCGGGCCAACTCCTCAGCTCTCACCGACTGAGCTTGGACAAATCCGTCAATCCCAAGTGCCTTGCAGAACTCATTTACAGCAGCAACCTTCTTGCCAACTGAATCTATGAGCAGACCATTGCACTCGGTCATGATGGCAAGTGGAATGCCAGGGAATCCAGCACCAGTCCCGATATCAACGAAGCGAGCCTTATCAGCAAGTCCAAGACCTTCGATCGAAGGCAGCAACAGCAGTGAGTCCACAACGTGTCGGAGGATGGCATCTCTGGGATCTACTATCCGGGTAAGGTTGATCACCTTATTCTTCTCGACCACCAAGTCGAGGTGCTTGAGGAGCATCCCCGTCTGCTGGTCGTCTGCTTGTATCCCATACTTCTTAAGACAATCGTCAAGGTATGTCCTGTTACTCGGAGTATCAATCATTGATTACTGCCAAACCTTTCTGTGGCACAGTGTTCTGTCAGAAACTGTAACAGATACCTCAACCTGAAGATATCCCTAGTATTGTATGTTGTTCACCAACATATAAAAGAAGGGGAGAACCTTTACGGCTCTCCCCTTTATCTACCTTCTATGTGAGATCACGTACCAGCTATGACCTCACGTACGTGATTACCACGCGGCGCTCGGGGTCGACACCCTCAGAGTGAGTGGTCACCTCAACGTCATCGAGAAGAGCGAGGTGAACGATACGACGCTCGTAGGCATTCATAGGCGCAAGCGAAATACGTCCATGCTGGCGCTTCGCACGAGCCGCAGCGCTGCGAGCAAGGTTGACCAGCTTCTCCTTGCGGCGACTCTTGTACCCCTCGATATCGATGACAATCGGATAGTGGAACTTAAGTCGATTGCTCATAAAAGATGAAACTATCATCTGAAGCGAGTCAAGGGTACGACCGTGACGCCCAATCAGAACGGCAAGGTCCCCGCCAGAGATATCAAGCAGGAGCTCGCCCTCGTCGCCCTCATACTCGTCAATAGATACCTTCTTCTCTCCGAAGAACGCAAGGAGCTCACGAACATAGGTAATCGCCGTGTCAGCAACGAGATCAATCTCGTCGTCAGTCAGGGTTTCACCGCTTTCATAGTGCTCGCGGATCGAGGCAAACTCATCCGCGGGAGTATCGGCGGCCTCGTCATCGATATCAGGAGTGAGCATGAGCTCGTCCTCCATGGTGTACCTCCTTATGGCAAGTATGCCTAGGCTAACTCTTCTTCTTCGGACGCGGCTTCCTCTCGCGACGCGTCACGTTGATCTCAACAGGCTGTTCCTTCAGCTTGGCCTCAGTCTCGGCCTTGACCTGCTCAGTCACGCGCTTGGTAACCAGCTGCTGCTGGACGACCTGCCAGATGGCGGACGTGACGTAATAGAGCAGCACTGCAGCCGGAACCGACCAGCCGAACCACACCATCATGACGCCCATCATGACGCCCATCATGATGTTCTGCTGGCGCTGGTCCTCAGGGACGTTCTTCACGTTCACGAGCATCTGAGCGACCGTCATCAGGCCGAAGCCTGCGTCAAAGAGGACGTACGACAGTGCGCCGGGGAATCCCAGCGAAGCCACAGCCTCGCTTACCGACATGGAGATCGACGGCATGATGTTGAGGAAGCTTGCACCCTCGGGAACGTTGCGCGCAACCGTAAAGAGTGCGAAGAAGACCGGCATCTGGATGAACATGGGCAGACAGCCACCAAGCGGATTGAAGTTGTTCTCCGCCTGGAACTTGCGCATCTCCGCCATCTGACGCTCGGGGTCATCAGCGTAGCGCTCTTGAATTTCCGCCAGCTTGGGCTGCAGGACCTGCATGCGCGCGGTCGAGGCAGTGGACTTGGTCATCAAGGGCATGATGAGCAGACGGATGATAAAGGTAAGGATGATGACTGCAATACCCCAGTCACCGACCAGACTCTGCAGTGTGGCGAGAACCGTGGTCAGAAACGATATAAACCAATCCCACATGCTTCCTCCGTGGACATTCCTGTCAAAGCTCAGGGAACGGGATCATACCCGCCCTCATGGAAGGGATGGCACCGGGCGATACGACGAATCGCAAGCCAAGTGCCCTTGAGTGCTCCGTAGCGTTCGATGGCTTCGAAGGCATAGGCTGAGCAGGTCGGCGTATATATGCAGTGGGCGCCCATGAGTGGTGAGAGATATCTCTGATACCACCTGATCAAAGCCATGAGCATGCGCTTCACGGATTGCCTCACCGTCTATCCCGCTTTTCAAACCTGCCGATCAGCGAACTCATTGCCTTTGCGACTTCGGCGGGATGTGCGTCATGAGTCTCTTTTGTAGCGAAGAAGATGACTTCGTATCCCTCTTTAGGAAAGCCCGTCTCACGAGCAGCTTCCCTCAGTACGCGCTTGCAACGGTTCCTGAAAACCGCATTTCCAAGTCTCTTAGGCGCAACGAAGGCGACTCTTCCCGGGCCGCCTTCGTTAAGTCTCAGAACTGTCATGCGGACGAGCCTATGATTGGCCCGCTTGCCACCAGAGAAGACCCGACCAAAATCCTTTTTGGACTTGATGGTCTCCATACGAAGCCTAAACGGTCAGCCTCTTGCGGCCCTTGGCACGACGACGAGAGATAACATCGCGGCCGCCCTTGGTGGCCATGCGAGCACGGAAGCCGTGAGTCTTTGCGCGCTTGCGCTTGTTGGGCTGGTACGTACGCTTCATAATGTCAACCTCCTGAGAGATAGTAACGTCAATCTAGTCAAGCCTATCGATTGTATGTTTGTAGACAAGCGCCTGTCAAACTCACTTTCGAAACCAACCCGAGTCACAAAAAAAGCGCAGATTTCAAATGTCGTGCCGATCTGGCACCCAGAGCTGCCACATCTGCAAGTTTGTTTGCACGACGTGGTGCAACAATTGCAAACGGTGGTATGTTTGTAAGGCTACTTGCTTGCCGATTTGGGTTATCAACAGGTATTCTTCCATCGTTGAAAACTTTCATTTCTTGCATGCAAGTTTTGAAAGTTTTCATCAGCGGGTGAAATGATGTTGAAAGGTTAGGCGTTGTCAGATTCGTTCTACCCATTCGTCGAGAACGGGACGCAGGACAACTCAGACGCGGGTTCCTCTCTCGAGGTCCGTTATCCCGCGCGCATCGCCGTGTTCGACGATGCCGCTGCGGCACCACGCGTGGTGGTCGTCGAGCCTTCTGACATTCGCACCTATCTTGAGGAGATCACGGCGACGGTTACGAGGCTGGCATCGGAGCAAGGCGGGAGAATTCCCTTCACCGTCGTCCGCGAGGTGGTCGAAAACCTCATTCACGCCTACTTCATCGAACCGACCATCTCCATTCTTGATGGGGGCAACACCATCCGCTTCTCCGACCAGGGGCCGGGAATCCAGGACAAGGGCCTCGCGCTGAAGTACGGAACCACCTCCGCGACGGCAGAGATGAAGCGCTACATCAGGGGAGTCGGATCAGGCCTTCCCTATGCGCAGCAATGGTTGCAGGACAAGGGCGGATCGCTCACCGTCGAGGACAACATACATAACGGCACCGTGGTGACCGTATCGTTGGTGCATGGGCAAAGCCCCTCTCCCCAGATGCAAAATAACGCCTTCTACCAGCAGCAATACCAACCTCAATACCAGAGTCAGTATCAGGCGCCCCAGCAGTATTGGCAGGCTTCTCAACCGCAGCAGCAAGGCTGGCCGCAGCCCCAACCCTACGGGGCTCCCAATCCCTGGAACCAGCAGATGCCCGCGCAGGCCTGGGGTCAGCAGATGGCCCCACAGCCCTGGCAGCAAGGCGCGCCCATGCAGACTCCCCCTCAGGCAAACCTGCCGCAGCAGATGCCGAATCAGTTTGCTCCCGTTGCCCCCGAGACGGCTCCTGCGACCAAACCCGAGGTGGACCTGAACGATCGCGAGCTGCTCGTCATTGAGTACCTGCGCACGCATGAGTCCGTGGGCCCGCGCGACCTGGTCATCTCGTACCAGCTCTCTGAGTCGACGTGGTCGCGCGTGCTCTCGCAGCTCGAGGCCAAGGGCCTGCTCAGTAAGCAAGGTGGCCAGAAGCGCCGACTCACGCCCCAGGGACAACAGCTTCTGGGCTTCTAGACCATCGCAATCTCCCCGTAGGGGATACCTCATCCTGCCTTGCCCTCTAGGCACGTCACTCAACCGAGATTACCAACATTTGCCCTTGGCAGGTTGAGTTTTCAACATATAATGGTAGACCCTATTTTTCAACATTCGACTCAGCGCGGGTGCACTATGGTTCAGAATCAAGACTCAGATGCGGCGGTCCTTTGGGACGACGTCATGGCGCTCCTAGCTGCGCGCAACGACATCAACCGCTCTACCTTGGCGATGATTGAAAGCTGTACTCCCGTCTCCATGGATGACGAGTCCTTTCATGTGTCAACAACGCTCGGCTTTGCCCAGCGGAAGATCAGCCAGCACGCAAAGATTGTCGAAGAGTGCCTCGAGCAGGCCTCCTTCCAGCATCTTTCCTTCGTCGTAGAGCTCGTCAAGGACACGCGGACCATACGCGTCTCCAACGAGGTCTCTCCCGACGAGCTGCGCGCCCTCAGCGCTGCCACCACGGCCGTTGCCCCCTCCCAGCAGATGGTGCCCGCGCCGATTCCGACACCGACGCCGAGCGAGAATCTCGCCTACGTCGAGCAGCTGGCAGACGAGATCACCCAGACCGACTCCAAGCTGACCTTCGAGCGTTTCGTCCCCGGCGAAGAGAACCGTTACGCGCTCGAGGCGGCCAAGCAGGTGGCAAACGGCGACTACAAGAGCTACAACCCGCTGTTCATCTACGGAAAGAGCGGCTTGGGCAAGACCCACCTGCTACGCGCCATCCAGAACTACATCGCAAAGAACGATCCCTCGAGGCGCTGCATCTACAAGGCAGCAGCGGACTTTGTCGACGAGTACGTGATCGCCGCAACCGACCGCACCTCCACCTCTGCGTCGAGCGCCCTCTCCGCGCGTTACCAGAACGTCGACGTGCTCATCATCGACGACATCCAGAACATGATGACGGCCGGTGGCACCATCCGCTTCTTCTTCAAGACGTTCAACACGCTCGTCGAGCACAACAAGCAGATCGTGCTGGCCGCCGACCGCTCTCCGTCGCAGCTGGGGATGGGTGACAGCAAGTTCGACGAGCGCGACACCTCGCGCATGGACTCGGGCCTCTCCGTCTCCATCCAGGTTCCCGACTACGAGCTCAAGCTCAACCTCATCAACACCTTCTACGAGCGCATGCGCCAGGATGCCCTCGACGAGCACATCGACGGCGTGGTGGGCACGATTCCCGAGGAGATGCGTCGCCTGATGGCGGAGCGTGCCGGCACCAACATCCGCGTCATCGAGGGCTTTGTCCAATCCTGCCTGATGCAGGCCAACCGCCGCGAGCGCACGGGTCAGAGCATCACCCGCACCGACATCATCGACGTCGCAAACCAGAAGTGGCCCACCGGACAGCGCATCGTCACGGTCGACCACATCCAGCGTTCCGTCGAGAAGTATTACGACGTCGCGCACGTCGACCTCATTGGCTCCAAGCGCAACAAGGAGCTCATGGAGGCACGCCACGTGGGAATCTGGCTCACGCGCGCACTTACCGACAACACCCTCGCCGAGATCGGCAAGAAGTTCGGCGGGCGCACCCACGCGACGGTCAAGCACAGCATTGCGTGGGTGGATAACCTCAAGAAGCGCGACCGTAACTTCCACGACCGCGTCGAGACGCTAAAGGATTCGATCGTGGATGCGACCTAGTGTTTACAAGCTTGTCGAAGACTCTTCGAAACACTGTGAAAAGTCCCCACGAAGTGTTGAGAAGGTTTTCGACAGGTTTTCGATGTTGAACCATGGTGAGTCAATCCATGGTTTCACAGCGTGCCGCGCACGGTATCTACCAGCAGGTTTGAGTGCCTTTGAACATATCAACAGCGCTTAATAACGTTATTAGTCTTTATATCTATATAAGAGAGAAAAGAGAGGCCCATGAAGTTCACCGTCAGCCAGTCGTCGCTCGCCAAGGCGCTCCTCGTGGTTGCCAAGGGCATGGCCACCAATTCTACGCTGCCGTATCTCTCGGGTATCTATATCAAGGCTGATGAGGGTACCCTCGAGTTCCAGACGGCCAACCTCACGATCTCCATCCGCCACAAGATTCCCGCCAACGTGGAGGAGATGGGCGAGACGGTCGTCTCGGGCAAGGTGCTGACGAGCATTGTCAAGACGCTGCCGGACGCGCCGGTCAGCTTCACCATGATCCCCAGCACGCGCGTGGTCGAGATCTCCTGCGGCAAGTCCCACTTCCGTCTCAACACGCTCGATGCCTCTGACTTCCCGGAGTTCCCGGCCTTTGCCCTCGAGCGTTCGATCGAGCTTCCCAGTGCCCTTCTCGACGAGATGGTCGACAAGGTGTACAAGGTCACCTCGCGCGACACCTCCCGCCCCATCCTCCAGGGTGTCCTGCTTTCCGTGGAGAAGAACACGATTCGCCTGGTTGCCACCGACTCATATCGCCTTGCCGTCTGCGATTCCCACGTCGAGACCTCCTCGACCGAGGAGGCCTTTGTCACCATCGTGCCTGGCGGCACCTTCCACGACGTCCTCTCCTCGCCCTCTATGACCGAGCGGATCCTCGTCGGCACCACCGAGAACCAGGTGGTCTTCGTGTTTGGCAACACCACCTACATCTCCCGCAAGATCGAGGGCAACTTCCCCAACTACCGCCAGCTGCTGCCCGCCAACTGCGCCTCGGCCATCAAGCTCGACACCGATCAGTTTGGCTCCGCACTCAAGCGCGTGTCGGTCATCGCCTCGTCCAACCCGTCGGTGCGCTTTGATGCCGATGCGGATGGTCACCTCATGAAGCTCTCCGCCTCCTCGCCCGACCAGGGTGAGTCCTCCGAGCTCATCGATGCCGAGGTGGAGGGCACGAGCATGTCCATCGCCCTCAACTACCACTACGTCTTCGATTGCGTCAACGCGGTCGGTGCCACCAAGGAGCTCGACCTCGAGCTGCAGGGGCCGATGCAGCCGGCCATCTTCAAGGCGTATGGCACCATCAACTACCTCTACCTCCTGATGCCGGTGCGGATGTAGGCACGTGGGCCTTCTGGTATCGACGCTCGAGTTGCGCGACTGGCGCAACTTCGAGCAACGCGACATATCCTTCGCGCCGGGCATGACGGTGCTGCATGGTCACAACGCGGTGGGAAAGACCAATACGGTCGAGGCGCTGCAGCTCTTGACGGCCGGTGCGTCGTTCAGGAAGCCGCGCCCGATCGAGCTGGTCCGCGAGGGAGCCGATAGCGCCAAGGCGACGATGCACCTGCGTGGAGACGGTCGCGTCATCGATGTCGCATGTCTGGTTGAGGGCTCAAGGCGCAAGTTCAGGCGAAATGGCAAGCCGTGTCAGTCGGCTGACGTTCCCGAGACGCTGATGTCAGTGCTCTTTAACCCCGACGACCTTGCCTTCGTCAAGCGGGGAGCCTCCCAGAGGCGTGGCGAGCTCGACTCCTTCGGTCGCCAGGCAAACCGAGGCTTCGCCAAGGTGCTCTCCGCCTATCAGCGCGCGGTCGACCAGCGCAACCGCCTGCTCAAGGAGGATGCGCCCAATCTCGCGCTGCTTGACGCATGGGATGCGTCGGTGGCCCTTGGCGGGGCAACCCTGCTTCTGGCTCGCCTGCGCCTCTTCGAGCGCCTCGTACCCAAGGTGAGCGAGGTGTACGCGCAGATATGCAACGGAGAGCGGCTCGACTGCAGGTACCAATGCTCGCTGGGTGACGACGTGATGGGCATGGCACGCGATGAGCTGACCGCACGCTACCTCGAGCGACTCTCCCAGGGACGCCAGGATGACCTTCGTCGCCAGCAGACGCTCGTGGGGCCCCATCGAGACGACTTCACCTTCACGATCGACGGCCGTGACGCCCGTACCTTCGGAAGCCAGGGCCAACAGCGCTCGGTCGTTCTGGCTTGGAAGATGGCGGAGGTGGAGCTCTCCGCCGAGATCTTGGGCGAGCAACCCCTGCTCCTTCTCGACGACGTGATGAGCGAGCTTGACGAGCAGAGACGCGCTGCGGTGGTGAGCTTCGTGCAAAAGGGCATCCAGACGGTGGTGACGACCACCAATCTGGGCTATTTCCCCGATGAACTCCTGGCTGCTTCAGAGGTGGTGAGCATCGGTGAATGAGTGGGAGCTGGAGTTTGATGCCGAGGCACCCGAGAGCATCTCGTCGCTGATGCATGAGGTGGTCGACGAGCGCATGTCCGCGCGCATGTCGGCAAACCAGCGTGCAGCGGCTGCGTGGTATCGGGCCAACGGAGACCGGGAGCGCAACCATACCACCGGGGTCTTTCTCAAGAGGCCGCGCGTGGCGGGGGCGGCGCCGGTGCTTGGCGTGTATGTCGACTCCCATGCGATGGTCACGGACTTTGGGGTCAACAAGGACATCTATCTCGCGCGTCTGGCAAACATCGGATTCAAGGTGTCGGGAATCGAATTCATCCCCTCGAGGGCCGGATATCATGTGGCCAGATCCCGTCAGAGGGAGACCGAGCAGACGGCTGTGGAGATGCCCGAGCTGAGTCCAAAAGAACTCCAAGAGGCGCAAAACCTTGTTTCCGACCTGCCCGAACCACTGAGAACAAACGCTTTTAAGGCCGTTGTTCTGTCAAAGAGGCGAGAAAAGCTAGAAACCTCGCAAAATAGCTAATAACGCTGAATTTAGGCCTCTGAGCGTCTCATATGAAGTTTGAACATAGTTTCGACAGCGTGTTTTGTTTGGGCTAAAGCAAAACAGATGCTGTAGTACAATTTTAAGGCTGCACATATATGATAGCTGAGCCAGCATTAGTTTGGAACAGCACAACGTAAGGAGAAACGTGGCAAAGAAGAGCAACAACTCCTACGAGGCTTCGAGCATCAAGGTTCTTGAGGGACTTGACCCGGTACGCAAGCGCCCGGGCATGTACATCGGTTCCACGAGCTCCTCGGGCCTCCACCACCTGGTGTGGGAGGTTGTGGACAATTCTGTCGACGAGGCCATGGCGGGCTTCTGCACCCGCATCAAGGTCACGGTGCACGCCGACAACTCGATCACCGTCGAGGACAACGGCCGCGGCATTCCCGTGGCGCGCCATCCGCAAAAGCGCATCCCCACCCTCGAGGTGGTTCTCACCGTCCTGCACGCCGGCGGCAAGTTTGACAACGATGCCTACAAGGTGTCGGGCGGCCTGCACGGC
>CAMYZR010000002.1 GCA_947303905.1 uncultured Atopobiaceae bacterium | reverse complement strand
GTAGGTGGGGTCGCGGCGATCACCCTTGTGATGATCGGCATGGACACCTTGTCGACATCACTGCAGGGCACCTCCATCAACGAGGTCATCACGACCGTGGTCGACCAAGTGGTGGAGGAGAGCATCGGTACGCTCGACCTCGAAGGGGTCGCAGAGGTGCTCGAGGCAAAGGAGTCGGTGATAGCCATGTGGCCCACCATCTACTTTGTCGTGGCTGCGTCCATGGTGGTCTGCTCGCTTGTCGGCGCCAGAGTTGGTGCCCGGCGAGCGGGTAGGCAGATCGAGTCGGACATGATCGTTCGCTTCGACGTGCCGCTGTGGGTGGCCGAGCTCTTTGCTCTGGGTGTTGCTGCGCAACTGCTCGGACCAGTTCTGCCCACCTGGCAGAACGAGGTTGCCACCATAGGGACGAACGTGGTCATGTGCTGTCGTATCGTCCTTGCGCAACAGGGCCTGTCCGTGTTGCAGTGGTGGATGCGCGAGCACCGAGCACCAGTGTTCACGAAGCTGTTTTTGCTGCTTGTGGCACTGTGGCTCGAAATGTCATTCGCTCTGACGAGTGTCGCGGGCATCCTTGACGTGATCTTCAACTTCCGTCACATACCAAGGCGGAGGTCCCAGATTGCGCTTAGGTCCGCAAGAGAACGTTAGCAGTCGGCTGAGGCCGACCGAAGTGAGGAGTGTCCCAATGAAAGTCATCCTTCTGGGTGAGCTCAGGGGCAAGGGCGGCGAGGGCGACATCGTTGAGGTCGCCCAGGGCTTTGCGGAGAACTTCCTGTTCCCCAACGGCATCGCCCAGCCCGCTACCCCGGGCAACATCAAGCAGCTGGAGGAGCGTCGTCACAACATCGCCAAGCGCGAGGAGAAGCGCATTGCCGATGCCGAGGCTCTGAAGGCCAAGATTGACGGCAAGCAGGTTGTGGTCGACGCCAAGATCGGCGAGGAGGGCCAGCTCTTTGGCTCCGTCACCACCACCATGATTGCTGACGCCATCGAGCAGCAGCTCGGTGTCGAGATCGACCGCAAGCGCGTCGGCAAGGGCCAGGCCATCAAGACCGCTGGTGTCCATCAGGTTGAGGTCAACATCTACCGCGAGATCGGCGCCACGGTTTCCGTTCTGGTTGGCAAGCCCGTCGAGGCTGAGCCCGAGCCCGTGGTCGAGGAGGTCGCTGAGGTCGAGGAGACCGAGGAGGCCGCCGAGGCTGAGGAGTAACGTCGCTGCTCTGGCGAGCGTTACAAACCCCCTAATTTGCAGGGGTTTTTAACAAAAGTTGCAGGTCAGCACTGGTAAAACCGACCGCTGATTACCGTAACGAAAGGGGGAGGTCTCCTACGGACAGGCGTTCGCCTGAGGGGAGACCTCCCCTCCTATTTGCAAAATAGGGCAATCTACCTGCGGTTTTTCTGTAACGTCGCAGGTCAGACGGCTGTTTGAGAGAGTGCTGTCTTTTTGATATTTGGTCAGAGCGTGTTGTTGACAACCGTTCACAGAAAATACTGCCAAATTTGTTGAAAACGTCGAAAAGCGACATTTCCCCCGCTCAGATGAAATCAGTATCAACAATCGCCTGTTGATAGAGCCTGTCAGAAGCAGGGGGTACTCCCTTTTTCGCGCCCGTTGGGGTAGTATGCGCACACCGACATTCAAAGGATTCGAGGACCAATGCCCCAGGACTATCAGCGTCGCAATGACAACACTGCCCCGCGCAACGACGGAGGTCCTCTTGCCGCTACGCCGAGCGATGCGGTTATGCCGCATGACCTTGAGGCAGAGCGCTCGGTGCTGGCCGCCATGCTTCTCTCCCAGGATGTGCTGAACGAGTGCATCTCTGCGGTCAAGGGAGACGACTTCTACCTCTACTCCCATCGCACGATCTATCAGGCGATGTGCACGATGTTTGACCGCGGCATGCCGGTTGACCCCATCTCGCTGGCGGATCACCTCAAAAGCGACGGCACGTTGGAGCGCGTGGGCGGCATGGAGTACCTGCTCGAGCTCAATGGCAACTCCTTTGCGCTTGCCAGCTGGCGGCACCACCTGGACATCATGCGCCGCCACGCAACCCTGCGCCAGATCATCACGGCCTCCGCGCGCATCACATCGCTCGCGTTCGATGCGCCGGAGGACACCAAGGAGGTCGTGGACCGCGCCGAGTCGATGCTGCTCGAGGTGACCACGCGCGACATCGACAACAGCTTCCAGTCGCTCGAGCAGATCATGGGAGACCTGTACACGGAGCTTGGCGAGATGAGTGCCAACCCCGATGGCGTCATTGGCGTGCGCACGGGCTATCCGGGTATCGACAACTACCTGCAGGGCCTCAGAGCTGGCCAGATGGTGGTCATCGGCGCTCGCCCGGGTGTCGGCAAGACCTCCTTCGCCCTCAACCTGGCCACCAATGCGGCTGCCAACGGGGCCTCGGTCGCGCTGTTCTCACTCGAGATGAGCAAGGTCGAGATCGCGCAGCGCCTCCTTTCCGCCCAGGCGAAGATTCCGCTGTCCTCCATCCGCAGCGCGCGAATCCAGGACAACCAGTGGCCCACCATCATGGAGGCAACGCGCGACCTGTCGCAGCTCGACATCATGGTGGACGATACGCCGGGTACGACGGTCACCGAGATTCGCGCGAAGGCGCGCCGCATGCTGCGTGACAAGCCGAACGGCCTGGTCGTCATCGACTACCTGCAGCTCCTCTCGCCACCCCCAGGACAGCGCCGCTCTGACAGCCGTGCTACCGAGGTCTCCGAGATGAGCCGTGGTATCAAGATCATGGCCAAGGACCTCGGCGTACCCGTCATCGCGCTGTCGCAGCTCAACCGAGGCCTCGAGACGCGCGCCGGCAAGTACGGCAAGCGTCCGCAGCTCTCGGACCTGCGCGAATCTGGCTCCATCGAGCAGGATGCCGACATCGTCATCCTGCTCGACCGTTCGATGAACGAGGAAGAGGCCGAGCGCGAGGAGCGTCCGGACCTTGGTGTGACGGAGTTCATCATCGCCAAGAACCGTTCCGGTCCGTTGGGTGTCGTCAGGCTCATGTTCCTGCCCGGGTCCACCAAGTTCGTCGAGGTGGACATGCACCGCGAGGAGTAGCGCAGCCGCTAAAACCGTAATGAGTCTTCGCACAAGGCTCGCCGTGCCGTAATGGATTCGTGTTGTAGGTATACTTTTGTTGGCTGCAGTGCGCAGCCGAGTGGACCTGCCAAGATAAGGAGACGCAATGCCTGCTTCAGTGCTTGTTGGAACTCAGTGGGGTGACGAAGGTAAGGGTAAGGTCACCGACCTCATCTCTGGTGACTTTGACGTGGTCTGCCGCTACGCTGGCGGCGCCAACGCTGGCCATACGGTCATTGCGGGCGACAAGAAGCTCGCCCTGCATCAGGTTCCGTCCGGTGTCATGTACGAGGGCACCTATCCCGTCATCGGCAATGGCTGCATCGTCGACCCCGAGATTCTTCTGTCCGAGATCGACATGCTCGAGGGCCAGGGCATCAGCTGCGATCGCCTCCGCATCTCGGGCAACGCGCACATCGTCATGCCGTATCACAAGGACCTCGACGGTGCGCACGAGAAGAAGCTCGGCAAGAACCTCATCGGCACCACCAAGCGTGGCGTCGGTCCTACCTACATGGACAAGATGAACCGCACTGGCCTGCGCATCCAGGACATGCTGGAGGAGAAGATCTTCCGCAAGAAGCTCGAGGCGGCCCTCGAGTACACCAACCCCATCCTGGAGAAGGTCTACGAGATGCCCACCTACACCGTGGAGCAGATCTGCGAGACCTATCTGCCAATGGCGGCGCGCATCCGCCCCTACATCGTGGAGAGTTCCCTGTTCCTCAACGAGCAGATCGAGCAGGGCAAGAACATCCTGTTCGAGGGCGCCCAGGCCACCATGCTCGACATCGACCACGGCACCTACCCGTTTGTGACCAGCTCCAACTGCACCGCCGGCGGCGCTGTCACCGGCTCCGGCGTGGGCCCCGTGCATATCAAGCGCGTTCTGGGCATTGCCAAGGCCTACCTCACGCGCGTCGGCTCTGGTCCCTTCCCCACGGAGCTCTTTGACGAGACGGGCGACCTTCTCGGCGAAGTCGGCCACGAGTATGGTGTGACCACCGGACGCAAGCGTCGCTGCGGCTGGTATGACGCCGTGGTCGTCAACTACGCGGCTCGCGTCAACGGCCTGACCGACCTTGCCATCACCAAGCTCGACGTGCTCGGTTGCCTCGACGAGATCAAGGTCTGCGTTGCCTACGAGTGCGACGGAAAGATCTACAAGACCGTTCCCGAGCACCAGAGCGTCTTCTACCATGCCAAGCCCGTCTACGAGACGCTGCCTGGCTGGAAGTGCGACATCCAGGGCGTGCGCAACTTCTATCAGCTCCCGCGCGAGGCAAAGGACTACATCGACTTCCTCGAGCAGCTTGCTGGCGTGCGTGTGAGCATCATCACCGTTGGTCCTGATCGCGAGCAGACCATCGATCGCTACTGGCACTAGGCACAGAGTACAAGCAAGTGGCAGCCCCTTTCTGGTGACAGGAAGGGGCTGCTTTCTCATTGGGTCCGCAGCCCAAGACAAAGGGGTTGCTCCGTCTCGCCCAACGTCTCGCTATATACCAACCTGATGAAACAACATGCGCCGAGCGCAATGGCCTTGAGCTGCAGACTTATACTTGCCTAGCTGGTTTGTTATCCAACTGCATGTTGAGGAGACCCATCATGACGAATACGATCGACATCCTGCTGCTTGGCGCTGGTGGCCGCGAGCACGCCCTGCTCATGAAGCTGGCCGAGTCCGAGCGCGCGGGCAAGCTGTATGTGGCCCCGGGCAACGGCGGCATGCTGCAGATTGCCGACGCGGCTCCCATCAACCAGGACGATCCCACCGAGGTTGCCACCTGGGCCAAGGACAATGGCATCGGGCTTGTGGTCATCGGACCTGAGGCCCCGCTGGTAGAGGGCGTGGCCGACGCCGTGCGCGCGGCTGGCATCGCATGCTTTGGCCCCAACGCCCAGGCTGCTCAGATGGAGGGCTCCAAGGAGTTTGCCAAGCAGGTCATGGACCGCGCGGGCGTGCCGACGGCCGCCTACCGCAGCTTTACCGAGGAGGACGCCTGCGCAGACTATGTGCGCGAGCTGGGCGGTCCCATCGTCATCAAGGCTGACGGCCTGGCCGCAGGCAAGGGCGTGATCGTGGCCCAGACCACCGAGGAGGCCCTCGCGGGCGTGCACGAGTGCTTCACGGCCTTTGGTGACGCGGGCAACACCGTGATCGTCGAGGAGATGCTCGAGGGTCCGGAGTGCAGCCTGCTTGCCCTGACCGACGGCACCACCGTGGTGCCGCTGGCCACCTCGCAAGACCACAAGCGCGCCTACGACGGCGATAAGGGTCCCAACACCGGCGGTATGGGCGTCTAC
This sequence comes from uncultured Atopobiaceae bacterium, assembly GCA_947303905.1. GTDB lineage: Bacteria > Actinomycetota > Coriobacteriia > Coriobacteriales > Atopobiaceae > UBA1367. Next base: position 17,521 of record CAMYZR010000002.1, on the reverse strand, counting down.
AGCCCCGTGCCCATCCTGCTCGATGGCGAGCTCGAGCGCATGATTGAGATCGAGCAGAAGGTCATCGACCAGCTGCGCGCCGACGGTATCATCTACAGCGGCTGCCTCTACGGCGGCTTCATGCTCACCAAGGACGGCCCCAAGGTGCTCGAGTTCAACGCGCGCTTTGGCGACCCGGAGACCCAGGTGGTTCTGCCCCGCATGAAGGCAGACCTGGTCGAGGCCTTCCTGGCTTGCGACAACGGCACGCTCAGTGAGGACATGGTCAGCTGGGGCGACGACTGGGCGGTCTCGGTCGTTCTGGCAAGCGCCGGCTATCCGGGCAGCTACGAGAAGGGCAAGGTCATCCATGGCATCGACGAGGCCGAGGCTCGCGAGGGCATTACCGTCTACCATGCGGGCACCGCTCTCGACGCCTACGGCAAGATCGTGACGTCCGGTGGTCGCGTGCTCGACGTGACGGCAGTTGCCCCGACCTTCGAGCAGGCTCGCGCCAACGCCTACGCCGCATGTGACCTTATCGACTTTGACGGCAAGCAGTTCCGTACCGACATCGGCCTCAAGGCGATTCTCGGTCGCGAGAACCTCTAGGGAGCGCGTTTCATGAGCGAAATTGATGATGTGAGCATCGAGGCCGAGCCCATTGACGTGGGGGAGGAGCTTGATGGGGCCATCGGCGACATGAGCGAGGCCGTACAGGCCTACACCTTTGACGGTGACCGCAGTGACGCATCGGGCCATCACGTCTCCGGCGAGCCGCTTCGTCGTGGGCTGGTTCTCGGCGAGGAGGATCCTCGCGACATCGACCTGCACGAGAGCCCCCGCACCGAGGACACCATGTGGCAGGGCCAGATCTTTGACGTCAATCGTCTGAGCGTCGAGCTGCCCGACGGGCGCATGGCCCTGCGCGACGTCGTGCGACACCCTGGCGCAGTGGCCATCGTGGCCCTCACCGACGACGGGCGCATCTGCCTGGTGCGCCAGTACCGTACGGCCTTGGGCCGTGTGACGGTGGAGATACCCGCAGGCAAGCTCGATCCGGGAGAGGATCCCCTCGAGTGTGCCAACCGCGAGCTTCTCGAGGAGACGGGCATGCGTGCCGAGCGCATGGCGTTTCTCACCACGATCGCGACGGGCGTCGGCTTCTGTGACGAGCTCATCCACATGTACATGGCGACGGGACTCAGCTTTGCGGCATCCGACCCCGACGCAGACGAGTTCATCAACGTCGACCTGGTGCCTCTGAGCGAGCTGATCGATGCGGTCCTGGATGGGCGCATCGAGGACTGCAAGACCGTGACGGGGGCGCTCATCTGCGACGCAGTCTCGCACCGCCTCCAGGTCGAAGAGTAGGCAACTGCTAGGGGCGACCTCCCTGCCCATGCCATGGGCTTGGGAGGTCGTCCCTGCCTTGGCGCGGTCTTGTCCCTGCCGAATTGCGACTAACTCGCGCGAATTGGTCAGGAATGCTGCTCTTACGATGCAGTCAGAGCGTACGCGCCTATACTTACACCTATGCGTTTGCAATGGCCACAATGGCACCTATCGGTTGACGGAGAAAGAGAGCGCATGGCCAGAACTACAGAGGTCACTCGCACCACACGTGGCGCGCTTTCGGGCGACGAGGCCGAGGAGCTCTTTACCGCGGTTGACGAAACCGGTCACACAAACGAGGAGCGAGCCAGAAAGCAGCACTTGCGCCGCCGCGAGGTTGGCACGAGCGTCGAAGTCGACCCCCTTGCGGGCGAGGATCCGTCTGGCGCCGACACCGATCGCGTCATCACGCGAACCGCGGCCATCTTCGTCACGGTCTCGTTGTTGGCGGTCGTGATTCTGCAGGTTGGCTGGGGCTACGTGCGCCGCGTCACTACCTCCACGCTTGCCGAGGACGCAGGCATGCGCTCGGTGGTCTCGGCACTCACCATGGGCGTCGAGTGGGGCGGCGGTTTCACGCAGTTCCCGTCGGAGTTCACGGTGCAGGAGGCGGACGAGAACACGCATCGCATCGAGGTGACGGTCACCGACACCTCGTCGTCCAGCGAGCTCGAGGCATTTGCCACCGCACAGGTGCAGGCCTCGGCGCTCTCGGTAAACGCGCTGCTCAACCCCAACATCGATACCGTCATCTACCACGTGCGTGTACGCTGCGACGAGGAGGGGCGCTATCAGAAGACGCGGTTCTTTGGGTTCTTGAGGCCCACGGGTGCTCCGACGCCCTTCATAACCTACGTGTGGACAAAGACGGACACCGAGGAAGGTGTGCGCTTTGACTGCGCAATCACGGGCATGGACACCGAGACGCAGACGCGCCTGCACGACGCGATTACCTCGAAGTCCACGCCGGCCACCATCATCAACTACGTTATCGGCGATAACGGCGAAAGGGTGGCAAAGAACGTGCTGTCGGCCGCGCAGGATGCAGAGGCGCTCCCCGACACCGCTCAGCGGCTGATTGACGAGGCAGATCGCAAGAGGGCTGAGCAAGAGGCAGCCGAAGCCGAGAAGGAGGCTGCCGACGCCGAGAAGGCTGCGCAGGAGGCGGCTGCCGAGGAGGTCGACGCTCCGACAGAGGACGAGTCCGCAGAAGCCGGTAACTAGAGAAAACAGGCGACAGAAACGAGTCCGCCCCAGACATCCGACGGTGCCCGGGGCGGTTTCTTCTAGTGCTGCGGAGCGAGCGAGGTAACATACCCGTGGTTTGCGTTACGGCGGGCCGTGATTCGTTCAAGCAAACGCGCTACTGTGTAACGCTTCTCCGGCAATCCATCGTGGGGACGGATGTCAGGGGATAAAAGCGCAGGAAAGCCCAGCCTGAAAATCAATGCGCTTGGGGCTGTGTACCAATGAGCTACACAGTAACGCGTTTGCTTGAACGATTTCGCTCCTCTCGCTCCGCAAATACGTTTGGAAGCCGGTAACTACAGATAGCAGGCGACAGAAACGAGTCCGCCCCAGGCATCCGACGGTGCCTGGGGCGGACGCTTGTCTAGGGATGGGCGCTTTACGCGAGGAGTGCGGCAACCTTGCCCAGCTCGGACTCAAAGCTCACGCCGCGAACCTCGAAGTCAGGCTGGAGGCGCGTGATGCGCATGGCATCGCGCACGAAGGAGCCGGCGAACTCGACGGCATCGTGCATTGAGCGCCCGGCCATGATCGCAGCCAGAAGCGAGCTGGCATACAGGTCGCCCGTGCCGTGGAGCATGTAGGGCAAAAGCTCGCTGACCTGCTCCTCAAATGCGAGGTCGGCACCAACGAGGTAGTTGCGGATGAGCTTCTCGCCAGCGTGTACCACGCCCTTGAGCACGACGGTCTTTGCGCCCTGCTCGAGCAGCGCGTCGGTGATGCGCCGCACGTAGGCCTCGTCCACGTCCTGGCCCTCATACGCAATGCCCGTGAGGATGGAAGCCTCGGTGAGGTTGGGGGTAAGAACATCGGCACCGTTGACCAGCTCTCACATGGCCTCGCAGAGCTCGTCGGTATAGGTCTGGTACTTCTGGCCGCCGTCGCCCATGACGGGATCGACGATGCGAAGCGCCTTGGGATGCTCCTCGTACAGCCGCTTGATGGCACCTACCTGCTCGGCAGCGCCGAGGAAGCCCGAGTAGATTGCGTCGAGCTCGATCCCCTCCGCCACCCAGGCGTCCAGGTAGGGCGCGAGCATGTCAGTGGTGTCATGCATGTGGAAGACGGGGAAGCGCGTGTGCGCCGAGAACAGCGAGGTGGGAACAGGGCAAACGTCGCATCCTGCGGCGGAGAGAACGGGTATCGCCACACCAAGCGAGCACTTGCCGTAGCCGCACAGGTCGTGAACGGCGGCAATGCGGGGAATGTAGGCGTCCTTGCGCTGATAGAGATAGAGGTCCTGAGCATAGGTGGTCATGGTGACTCCCTTCTGGTTGCATCGGTGATGGACCCTGTTTCGCATGATTCTAGACTGCTCTTGGCGCTATAGGCGATATGAAACATAACGGAAATAGAGAATATATAGCTAGGTTCCTGCAAGTTAATCAAACAGAAATATATCGATTCGGACATTGAGAAAGAGCCTCAGTAAAAAGCAGGGGCGCCGCGAAGACGCCCCTGCTTGTAGATGCGTGTCTTTGGGCTTTAGAACTGGACCGTGGGAGCCTGGCGGACGGAGGCATCCTCGACGGTGAAGCCCTGACGCTTCTGGAACTTGGAGCCAGCCACGATGTTGCCCGGGAAGGTGGTGATGGCGTTGTTGTACTCGAGCACGCAGTCGTTGAAGCTCATGCGAGCGTAGCTGATCTTGTTCTCGGTGTCGGTGAGGTCGGCCTGAAGCTGGGCAAAGTTGCTGTTTGCCTTGAGCTCAGGATAGGCCTCGGCAACGGCGAAGAGGTGACCAAGGGCCTGCGTGAGCTGGCCAGAAGCCGCCATGGCAGCCTCGGGGGTGCCGGCGTTGGCGACGGCGGCGCGCGCGTTGGTGACGGCCTCGAGCGTCTCGCGCTCGTGGGTCATGTAGCCCTGGACCGTGGCGACCAGGTTGGGGATGAGGTCGTTACGACGCTGCAGCTGGGCGTCGATGGTCTGCCAGGCGTTGTCGCAGCGGTTGAACTTGACGACGATGCCGTTGTGGATGCTGATCCACGCACCGATGAGTGCGGCGGCAACGGCTAGAAGGATGATGATGACGGGGGCCATGACGAGCTCCTTTCCGAGCTAACATACCAAACGGCCGATGACGGGCACCGACCGGTGTTTCAATTTAGGCGGAGGAGGAGGGATTCCCGCGTTGCCTTGCGGCAACGCTCATAGGCCTCGCTGCTCGGCCCGTAGGCCCTAGCACGAGACCCTCGCGGGGACGCTCGGGTCCGCAAGTGTCCACTGGACACTTGCGCTAACGGTTCGAAACCCTCCGTAACCTCCGGTGGTTCGTTTTGGTCAGCAGCTTGCGCTGACCGGGTATTCAATTATGGCGGAGGAGGAGGGATTCGAACCCTCGAGACCTTTCGGCCCGGCGGTTTTCAAGACCGCTGCATTCAACCACTCTGCCACCCCTCCACAGATATGCAGCTATGATACCCCACTCTAGGCTCGTTGATTCAGTTCAGTTGAAAAGGAAGGTGCCAAAGGGCGTGCACTGCGGGAGGATGTCACTGCTACCATGGATGTCATGACGGATTTGGACCAGACATACATGGAGCAGGCGATCGAGGAGGCGCGTTTGGCTGCCGCCGAGGGCGAGGTGCCCATTGGGGCGGTCGTCGTGTGCGACGGCAAGGTGGTCGCACGGGCCCACAACCGACGTGAGCTGGATCACGACCCCTCCGCACACGCCGAGTTTGCCGCGATGGTCGAGGCGTCGCGCGTGCTGGACCGCTGGCGCCTTACCGGCTGCACGGTGTACGTGACGCTTGAGCCGTGCCTCATGTGCGCGGGGCTCATGGTCAATGGGCGCATAGACCGCTGTGTGTATGGGGCGCCGGATCCCAAGGGCGGCGCACTGGGCACGCTCTACGACGTGAGCCACGACCCACGGCTCAACCACGAGTTCGAGGTCACAGCGGGTGTTTGTGCAGATGAATGCGCAGATTTGCTCCGCAGCTTCTTTCGGGAGCGCAGACGTGCGCGTAAGGCCCAAACGGATTAGATAAGAAAGCTGTCGCGGCGTCGTTCCAAAATTGCCAACTGAGTCATTCCCCAACATAAATGCGCTATTGTAAGGTAACCGAAAAGCGCTTGAGGGGGAGATCGGATGGCACGTCATTTCACCGGCGAAGATGTACGCGCAGCTTACGAGCGAATCCACACGCGTGTGAGACGCACGCCCCTCGAGGACTCCATCTATCTAGGTGATGACGACCACAAGTACCGCTTCAAGTTCGAGAGCCAGCAGCTTGGCAGGAGCTTCAAGATCCGTGGCGCGCTCAACACTATGTCGCAGCTCACGCCCGCCCAGGTCTCACGTGGCGTTGGCACGGTTTCCACGGGCAACCATGCGGTGGCGGTCGCGTATGCCGCAAAGGAGCTCGGTATTGAGAACTGCGTGGTAATCGTGCCGTACGGCATCGCGCGCAGCAAGCTCGATCGCATCCGCTACTACGGCGCCCGCATCATGACCATGGGCAGCAACTACGACGAGGCGCTGACCCTCGGCCTCAATTACATTGACCGCAACGAGTTGTTCTACGTTGATCCAGGTCAGTATGATCCTCGTGTTTATGCAGGCCAGGGCACTATTGGTTACGAGATAGCCCTCCAGCATCCCAGGGTGGACACCATTGTGGTGCCCGTGGGCAGCGGTGGACTCATCACGGGCGTCGCGGTTGGCGCGCGGGCAATCAAGCCCGAGATGCGTATCGTCGGTGTTCAGACCGCGGCCTGCCCCTCGATGTACCAGTCGCTCAAGGACCGCGTCTGCTATACCACCTATCCCGTCTCTGGTGAGACCATCTGTGATGCCGTGGTGGGCGGTGCCGGGCGCATTGCCTACGAGATGCTGCCGAACCTGGTTGACCAGTGGGTGATTGTCGAGGAGAGCGAGATTCGCAGCGCCCTTCGCTTTATGGTGGAGCGCGAGCAGACCGTGATCGAGGGCGGCAGCGCCATGGTGGTGGCAGCTGTGCGCGAGTATCCGGAGCTTGTCGGCGGAAACAACGTCGCGCTTATCATCACCGGGGGCAACGTGGACGGGCGCATGCTGGCCAAGGTGCTCAACGAGCCGGGCGAGCACGAGGTCGACTAGCGACTAACGATTCACCTACACAACCTGGAAGACAAAGAAGTCGAGGTAATGGCTGGGCGGAAAGCCCCACAGGATGGGGTGATCCGGCGCCTGCTGACGCTCTTCCACCTGCTTGAGCTGGACGTTTGCATCGTGTGCGGCCTCGGCGACGGCACGCGCCAGAAGGTCGCGTGTCATGTGCTGAGAGCAGCTGCATGTTGCAAGGTAGCCTCCGCGCGGAAGCAGCCGCAGCGCCTCGAAGTTGATCTCCTTGTAGCCGCGTGCTGCGTTGCGCACCGTGGAGCTGCTCTTGGTGAAGGCGGGTGGGTCGAGCACGATGAGGTCGAACGGCCCACCCTCCTGGCGTAGGTAGTTGCGGTCTGAGCGGAGTGCGGGAAGATACTCGAGCACGTTTGCGCAGGTAAACGACATGCGATCGTCGAGGTTGTTAAGCTTTGCGTTTTGCTCGGCCAACTCGATTGCGGTCTTGCTCACGTCCACGCAGCGCACCAGCTCCGCACCGCCTGCGGCGGCGTTGAGGCCAAAGGGGCCCACGTGGCAGAAGCAGTCCAGCACGCGCCGGCCTGCGGCAATCTCGCGCACGGCACGGCGGTTGTACTTCTGGTCCAGGAAGAAGCCCGTCTTCTGGCTGTTCTCCAGATCGAGCCCGAAGGAGAGGCCATTCTCCTGCACGATGATGCGCGTATCGAGGGCGGATGCACCGTCCCACCAGCCCTTTCGCAGGGGCAGCCCCTCGCGCTCGCGTACGGGAGAATCGCAACGCTCGTAGATGGCGCGCACGTCCTGGCCGTCCTGCCGCAGCACCTCGAGCAGCAGAGGGTAGAGGCGCTCGCGCAGAAGCTCCATGCCCACGGTGCCAATCTGCGCAACCAGCACCTGGCCGTAGCGATCGACGGTGAGCCCCGGCAAGCCGTCAGCCTCGGAGAAGACCACGCGGCAGGCGTCGATATCGGGTGCGGCGCCAGGAAGGGCGCGGTTGCCCATGGTGGACACGCGGTGCTGCCAGGCCCACGAGATGCGCCGCTTCCAAAACGCGTCGTCAAAGCGGTCGTTTGCGTTGCGTGACAGGATGCGGACGCGAATCTTGCTCTGCTGGGAGATGAGGCCGGTGCCCTGCCAGGTACCGTTCTCCTCGACCACGTCCACGAGGCAGCCGTTGGTGACAGGGGTGCCATCGGACGGTGCGGGATCGACGCGCACGACCTCGCCCTCGAAGACCCACGGATGGCCGCCGGCAAGCGAGCGGGCAGCCTTGCGCGTGACCGTTACCTGCGGATATGGACGTATCTGCTTCATGTGGCCTCCAAGAAGGTGGTGCGGAGACTACATTGTGCCACATGCGTAGGTATTGGCGTGCATCAAGCGCTGGCTCCCGAGTGCCATGAGAACAGGATGCCGCTCAAAACATGCCGTAGTTTGCTAGTGGAATGTAATATTAACGTGGTAGTTAATTTGTCCGATCTGTAGTCCAGAATAGTAAGTCGAAGTGCGGGAAGCCGAGGCCCGTGCTTCTAGATGCTTGACAAATAGCAATACGTAGTGAGGGGGATTTAGCAGTTATGAGAAAGACAGCAACATCGCAGAGAGTACTTGCTCTCGCTCTGTCCGCTTCGCTGGCAATGGGGTTGTTCCCCGCGCCAGCTTTGGCGGATGCCCTTGGCGAAGGAGAAGAGGCCGTCGTTATCGATGGGGTTGTAGCAGAGGGTGATGAGGATTCTAGCGCTGCAGACGTAGAAGCTGGTGAAATAGAGCTTGGCGAAGAGCTTGTCGAGGAGGATGCACCCGTTAAGGAAACGCCAGAGGAGGGAATAGAATCTGCAACTCCCACCGTCTCCGAAGACGTAGTAGCACAAGAGGATGAGCTTGATGAGGTAATTACCCAAACGGAAGCGGACAGCGATGACCTGGAGCCTGAGCCTGCCACAGAACCCAAGGGCGATGACGATGAGTCGCATGAGGGATCGTGTGGCGTGAATGCGACATGGTCATACAATGCCGAGACAAAGACGCTCACCATTTCGGGTGAAGGCGAAATGTCTGATTACGAGACCGTGTTGGATGGAGAAGAGCGTCCGTGGGACAACCTAGAAATCAACACGGTCATTGTCGATGACGGCATTACCTATATCGGTAACTATGCCTTCTATGGGATGCAGAATATCACCATTGAGATACCGGCGTCAGTCAGCCGTATCGGCGAAGGAACCATTGACAACGAAACGGTGACCATACGTGCGTACGACAACACGTACGCAGAGCTCTATGCGAGGTCATATGCCGTTGCATTCGAATCGCTTGGTAGTCTTGAGATTGATCTAGCCAAGTGCAAGATTACGCTCGAGCAGAGCGAGTATGAGTACACGGGAAGCGCCATCAAGCCAGCCATTACAGTTTCCTATGGGGAGAATACCCTAGAAGCTGGTGCAGACTACTCATATCGATTCGAAAACAACATCCTGCCTGGCCAAGCGTCTGTAATACTGACCGCAAAGACAGGATCTCTCTTTGTGGGCAGCGCGACTGTTCAGTTCACCATCCTGCCGCTTGCAAATGAAATCTCGTTCGAGGAAGAGAGCTTCTCAATCAAGGCTTCGGCGACTGATGCTCAGACGGTAGATGCGAGGGCAACGGCAACTGGTGGAACCATTACCTACTCAACCGACAAGTCAACGGTATTGGTAGACGAAGCTGGAGTCGTAACCATTCCTGCCATGTTTGCTGGCGAAGTTGTCGTTACCGCAAAAGCAATCGACCCCGACGGTATTTACGCTGACGCATCGAAGACGGTAACCATAACCGTCAGCTCTATCGCCAACAAGATAACAACATCTGCCAACTCGTATTCAAAGACAGCCAGTACCTCTGCGCAGACCTTTAGTCTGGGAACGAAACGAAATGACAGCGGGAAGGTCACGTACAAGAGCTCAACGAAATCGGTGGCGATCGCCTCAAACGGCAAGGTTACTATTGCAAAGAACTACGTGGGCAAGGCAACCATTACAATCTCTGTTGCCAAGAACGGTATATACAATGCTGCCACGAAGAAAGTTACGGTGACGGTAAAGCCGGCAAAGGTCGTAGTGTCGAAGCTGTCGAACTCTGCAGCTAATAAGGCGACAGTGCAATGGAAAAAGGCGGCCGGAGCAGGCGGTTATCAGATTCAGTATTCACTGAAGAAGGACTTCTCGACGGCAGGCAAGGCCAATATCACCTCTGCGAGCACACTGACTAAAACCCTCACCAGCCTTGTTAAAGGCAAGACATACTACGTCCGCGTAAGAGCGTATAAGAAGACTTCGAGCACAACGTATTACGGCGCATGGTCATCTACAAAGGCCGTATCTATTAAAAAGGGCAATACGATTACCCTAAAGGGTACTCCCAAGATAACTAGTGCTGATCCCGTCTATGGTGAGCTTGCACGGACTGTGAAGTACAGTGGGGTAACCGGGGCAACGGGTTATCAGGTCTACTACAGGGTAGAGAAGGGTTCTTCCGTTTCGGCATGGAAGTCTGCCGGCACTACCACAGCGAAATCCATGAAGATTAAGGTCAAGCATGGAAAGACGACCTACTATTCCTTCAAGGTGCGCGCGTATAAAAAGAGGGCGGACGGATCTACAATCTACTCTAAATTCTCTTCACCGACTCACGGTCTTTCCCTTTACGCTCGGCCTGACGTCATTACCGTGATGTCCGACGAGACAAAATCATCCACAACATATGTCCTTGCTGGCGTGGCAAACAATGGAAACTATACACTGAGGATCTACTCTAAGAATGCCATGCTGATTGATAATGATTACAGCTCATATGACAGGAATCTCAAGCTGGTCGATACAGACGCCCTGAAGAAGGGCGTAACGAGATATATCTCTTACGTTGACATACCTGCCGGAACTTCAAAAGTATTGGCTTTCGTTGTGGCGTCAGATAAGGCAACTTGGTATGACGAAAAGTCCACGCTTAGCTTTAGAGCACTATATGACGGTGCAAAGTACACTTACCGTCTAAGCAACTATTATGGGACTCGTTATACCGAGATCGATTAGGTACTTGATAATACTTGACGGTAAAACGTTGGGCGGCCCTTCAGTAGGAGGGCCGCCCCATGTCGATAAAGCTTGGTAGAGTTGGTCTAGTAATGCCGGCCGAAGCGTCCGCTGCTTGGGCCACCAAAGCCCCGGCGGCTCTTGCTTCCGCTGAACATCGTGCGCGTGGTGCGCGAGGTGGCGCGGCTTGGGTTGGGCACGATGCGACCGCTGTCGTACTCAAAGCCCGGGAGGTCCCAGACAGGCACGAGCTTCTTGGTGAAGTACTCGATCTCGCGCAGCGGGGTGATCTCGTCGGGGGCGACGAAGGTGTATGCATGCCCGGTTGCACCCGCCCTGCCCGTGCGGCCGATGCGGTGCACGTAGTCCTCGGGGTCCATCGGCACGTCGAAGTTGACGACCGCGTCGATTCCGCTCACGTCGATGCCACGGCTCATGACGTCGGTGGCTACCAGCAGCTGAACCTGCCCCTCGCGGAAACGCTCGAGTGCCTTGTCGCGCGCCTTCTGCGGACGGTCGGCATGCATGACCTCCACCTTGAGGCCTGCGGACTTGAGCGTCTTGGACACATCGTCCACGCGATGCTTGGTGCGGCAGAACACCAGCACGCGTTCGAGCTGCGCGCCAGGCTCGGCGCCGCCAGAGCTGACGATGGCCTGCAGCAACTGCGTCTTCTGGCCCTGCGTGACGGGGCAGAGGTGCTCCTCCACGGTATCGGCCGTCTCGCCCACGCGCGCGATTTCCACGGTCGCGGGGTCGGTGAGCATGGCATCGATGGTGCCCTTGATGCTGGGCGGAATGGTCGCGGAGAAGAGCAGGTTCTGGCGTTTGGCGGGCAGTGCTGCCACGATGCGTCGGACGCTGGGCCAAAAGCCCATGTCAAGCATGCGGTCGGCCTCGTCGAGCACCAGAACGCGCACCTGGGAGAGGTCGACGTGCCTGTGCTCCATGAGGTCGATCAGTCGTCCCGGCGTGGCCACGAGCAGGTCGCATCCGCGCGCGAGGGCCTTGAGCTGCCGATCAAACTTGGCGCCGCCCATGACGATGACGGAGTGCTGTCCCGTGTGCTCGCACACGGTGGTAACCACGCGCTCGATCTGCTGGGCAAGCTCGCGCGTGGGGGTGACGACCAGGGCGAGCGGGCGTGCGGGCTTGTCGGATGCAACGGAGGCATATGCCTCGGCGCTGCTCTTGCCGCGACGGCGCCTGCGCCTGCGACGCTTGGGCTTGGGTGCCTCCTCGGCGGGGGAGGGCTCCTCGGCAGGGGTGGATGCGTCTGCGGCAGCGGCTTCTGGTGCCTCGTCAGCCACCTCGGCGGAAAGCCCCATGATGAGCTGCAGCGTGGGCAGGGCGAACGCGGCGGTCTTGCCGGTGCCCGTCTGAGCTGACGCAACGATGTCGCGCCCCTCGAGCACCAGGGGAATGGCCTGCTCTTGCACGGGGGTCGGTTGGGTGAAGCCGAGGGATTCAACCCCGGCGAGTATCTGCTCGTTTAGCCCGAGCTCGGCAAATGAAGTAGTCATGGGTGTAAGTATGGGGCAAGCAGGAAGCCTTTGGGCACCCCTCACCAAACAATCAGGACACGGACAGCGGCAGCACATAAGCACCATGGGGGTCTTTGCCGCACATATGAGCTGGGAACATGTCAAGCGTGTGCACAACCTGCCACTTTGCCGCGATAAGCTGCTATGCTAGACAGGCTATGTTCAAGGACCGTGGGAGGCTTCAAGTGACGAGAACCCCAGAGACGCTTTCGGGGCGAATGCACAAGTGCGGATAGCCGCACTTGCCCATCTACCTGCACCTTTCGTCTCACAAGGAGTTTCGTCATGCCCATCAACATTCCCGACGGCCTGCCGGCCAAGACCATCCTGCAGCAGGAGCGCATCTTCGCCCTCGAAGAGGACGTGGCCAGCCATCAGCACATTCGCCCGCTGCGCGTCGCCATCCTCAACCTCATGCCCACCAAGATCGAGACCGAGACGCAGATCCTGCGCCTCATCTCCAAGTCGCCGCTGCAGGTGAGCTGCGACTTCATGCGCGTGAGCAGCCACGAGTCCAAGAACACCTCCGCAGACCACCTGGTCAAGTTCTACGACACCTTTGACGCCTACCGCGACGAGAACTACGACGGCCTTATCGTCACCGGCGCACCGGTGGAGCACCTGCCCTTCGATGACGTGGACTACTGGGACGAGCTCTGCGAGATCTTCGACTGGAGCCAGGAACACGTCTTCTCGACCATGTTCCTGTGCTGGGGCGCCATGGCTGGTCTCTACCACTTCTACGGGATCCACAAGAAGCTGCTGCCGGCAAAGCTCTTTGGCGTGTTCCCGCAGCGCCTGTGTGACGAGTACAGCTTCCTCACCAACGGCTTCGACGAGATGCACAACATGCCCCACTCGCGCCACGCGATGCTCGACGCCGCCGAGCTGGCCCAGCATCCCGAGCTCAAGGTGCTGTCGGAGGGCTTCAACAGCGGTCCGGCGCTCATCGCCACGCACGACTTCCACGAGATCTATGTGACGGGCCACTTTGAGTACGGCCGCGACACGCTGGCCGACGAGTACTGGCGCGACTTCCACAAGGGGCTGCCCATTCGCCTGCCGGAGAACTACTTCCCCGACAACAATCCCGAGAACCAGCCGATCTTTACGTGGCGCAGCCATGCCAACCTGCTGTATCGCAACTGGCTCAACTGGGTGTACCAGATGACCCCCTACGAGCTCGACGAGATTCCGCAGGCTGTCGCGGCATTGCGCGCCGACGCCTGGGCTCTTGCCAACAAGTTCGTGCGCTAGGGCGGGCCAGAATCTTTTCCGCTTTGTTCCAAGGGAGCGGGTTTCAGGCATTTTGGCTATCAGAAAGCTGGGGATGACGCATAATCGTGGGGCGCGCGTCTTGAGTACGCGACCGTGACCGTTACGAGGAGGAACAGCTGTGATCGTTCCCGATATGCTCAGGCTCAATGCCGCTAAATATCCTGACGAGATCGCCCTGGTGGAGATCAACCCGGCCATGCCGGAAGACCGCCACATCACCTGGCGCGACTACGACCTGGTGGAGACCACCGACGACGAGCCCTACCGCCGCGAGATCACGTGGTCGGTCTTTGACGAGCGCTCCAACCGCCTCGCCAACCTGCTCATCAGCCGCGGCGTGGGCAAGGGCGACAAGGTCGCCATCCTGCTCTACAACTGCATCGAGTGGCTGCCCATCTACTTTGGCATCCTCAAAACCGGCGCCACGGCCGTGCCCCTCAACTTCCGTTACGACTCCGCCGAGATGCTCTACTGCATCGAGAAGTCCGACTCCGACGTCGTGCTCTTTGGCCCCGAGTTCATCGGCCGTATGGAGTCGATCGTGCACAAGCTCGAGAAGGGCCGCCTGCTCTTTTACGTGGGCGACGACTGTCCCACGTGGGCCGAGAGCTACCGCGAGCTCGAGGCACTGAGCTCTAGCCGCGACCCGCAGATTCCGCTCTTCGAGTACGATGACGCGGCAATCTACTTCTCCAGCGGCACGACGGGCTTCCCCAAGGCCATCCTGCACAACCATGAGAGCCTGACGCAGGCGGCCGAGATGGAAGCCGTGCACCACTCCATCCAGCACGACGACAACTTCCTCTGCATTCCGCCGCTCTACCACACGGGCGCCAAGTTCCACTGGATGGGATGCCTGACCTGCGGCGCAAAGGCCGTGCTGCTGCGCGGCGTGAGCCCCCAGTACATCTTTGACACGGTCAGTCGCGAGCACTGCACCGTGGTGTGGCTGCTGGTGCCTTGGGTGCAGGACATCCTGGCCGCCATCGAGCGTGGCGACCTCAAGCTCGAGGACTACGAGCTCGACCAGTGGCGCCTCATGCATGTGGGTGCACAGCCCGTGCCGCAGAGCCTCATCAAGCGCTGGAAGCAGGTCTTCCCGCATCACGACTACGACACCAACTACGGCCTGTCCGAGTCCACGGGCCCCGGCTGCGTCCATCTGGGCGTGGAGAACACCCACAAGGTCGGCGCCATCGGCGTGCCGGGTTACCGCTGGCGCGCGAAGATCGTGGACGAGGACAATCATCGCGTGGAGCAGGGCGAGGTCGGCGAGCTGTGCGTCAAGGGTCCTGGCCTCATGACCTGCTACTACAACGATCCCGAGGCCACGCAGACGACCCTCATCAACGGCTGGCTGCACACCGGTGACATGGCCCGCCAGGACGACGAGGGATTCATCTGGCTGGTTGACCGCAAGAAGGACGTCATCATCACCGGTGGCGAGAACCTCTACCCGGTGCAGATCGAGGACTTCATGAGCGGCTGTCCGGCCATCCAGGACGTGGCCGTCATCGGTCTGCCCGACGAGCGCCTGGGCGAGATTGCCGCGGCCATCGTGCAGCTCAAGCCCGACCACGCTGACACCACCGAGGACGACATCAACGAGTTCTGCCTCGAGCTGCCGCGCTACAAGCGTCCGCGCAAGATCATCTTTGCAGACGTGCCGCGCAACGCGACGGGCAAGATCGAGAAGCCGCTGCTGCGCGAGCGCTACGGTGCCGCCAACCTGGTCGATCGCGAGAACCAGGGCTAAGGGCAGCGACGCATATAAATATCGATGCAAACGGGACGCGGGAGCTCCTTCAAGAGGGCTCCCGCGTCCTTTTCTCTGGATTGGCCGTTGCGATACCGCGTGCCGGAATGTACCTAGATTCGCTTCTGAATGGTCAGGATGTTACGTCCGTCCTCGCGCTGATAGGTTATCGAGTCCGTCAGGTTCTTGACCATGAACAGGCCCAGCCCACCGATTGGGCGATCTTCCAAGGGTGACGTAATGTCGGGCTCGGGCACGTTCATGGGGTCAAAGGGTTTGCCGCAATCAATGAACGAGAGCGAAAAGAGCCGCTCGGACTCATCGAAGTCAAGGCGCACGGTGACGTCGCCCGTATCTGGGTCGTACGCATACCGCGCGATGTTGGCAAGGATCTCGTCTATGCAGATATCTATCTGTGCGTTGGCCCTACGCGGGCAGTCGATGCGCCCAAGCTCCTCATCGACAAAGGCGGTGACCTTCGAAATATTGTCTAAAGTTGCAGCAACCGTCATATCTCTCATGGCTCACCCCTCCCCGGAGAAAAAACAGATGCTATCTTAAAGAATAGAGCTCAGAGGCGGGACGTGTTTGGGCCATAGATACGTATGGCGGGAGAACCGTACCGCCTGTGGGCTTTGCCGCTTTACTTAGAATAATGAAAACGTCGTATAGGCAACCCTGTCGACTTTGGAAGGAGTAGGCATGTCTATTGATGGAACGTACCAGGGCAAGGTTACTGGTCCGCTTGGCTCGACCGACTGCACGCTGACGATTAAGGCCGATGGGACTAAGCTCACGGGTCATGCGAGCGCCATGGGCATCGAGTCAGAGGTCAAGAACGGCGTTGTGGACGGCAATTCATTCTCCTTCCAGGCTGAGGGCAACGGTCCCATCGGCCATATGGTTCTTGACATCCAGGGCGTCGCAGAGGGCGACGGCATCAGCGGAACGGTCAAGTTCGGACGCATGAAGGCTCGCTTTGAGGGCAAGCGCATCTAGATAACTTGAGAAATACACCTGAAGACACAGAGCAGGTACAAGAACAGGAGACAACCATGCTTGACATCAACAAAAAGGCCGAAGACAGCACCCTTACCCTGCAGCTTTCGGGCAGGCTGGACACCGACACCGCCTCTCAGCTCGACGACGAGATCGCAGAGCTCTCCAATCTGGTCAAGACCCTCGTGATCGACATGGACGACCTCGAGTACGTTGCAAGCTCGGGCCTGCGCGTCCTGCTCATGGCGTCCAAGACCATGCGCACCCGTGGTGGCGTCTGCAAGATGGTCAACGTTCCCGACCTGATCCTGGAAGTCTTCGAGATGACGGGCCTTACGGACGTCTTCGTCGTCGAGTAGCGCAGAAGGGCTTATACAGCCATGAAGATGAGGCAGATTAAGAGCTTAGACAAGCTGAACAAGATCCCGTACTTCCTCGACGTGTACAAGCTGTGGAACCTGGCTCGCCCCAGGCAGGTCCTCCTCGTTGACGACCACTACTACGAGGGCTGGACGCGCTCCAAGGTCGACAAGCTCTCGGGCAGGATCTACAACTACCTGCTGCAGCAGGGCATCGGCAAGAACGACTTCGTCATGATTTGCCTGCCGCGCGGCGTCCTCCCCATCATCGCCATGATTGGCGTGTGGAAGGCCGGCGCTGCGTTTGTGACCGTCGAGGACGACTACGCTCCCGAGCGTATCGCGTTCATCAAGAAGGACTGCGGATGCAAGCTCACCATCGACCTCGAGCTCTTTGAGGAGATCTCCGAGAACGTTAAGTACAAGCGCGGCTACGTGCGCGCCGACGACCACGACGCGTGCTTCGCCGTGTACACCTCCGGTTCCACCGGACGTCCCAAGGGCGTGCTGCACGAGTACGGCAACATCAAGCTCAACGCCGCGCTGCAGAACATCGACGTGCCCATGGGCGCGCGTGCCGCTCTCATCGCCCCGCTCAACTTCATTGCGTCCGTCAAGATGGTTCTTGGCCTGTTGTATGCGCCTGCGACCCTGTACGTGGTCCCGTACTATGTCGCCAAGAACCCGCGCAAGCTCCTGGAGTACTTCCTCGAGTCCAAGATTCAGCTCACCTTCCTCTCGCCGTCCCTCATCCGTGCGGTGGGTAACGACTTTGGTCCCTACCTCAAGACCATCGAGACGGGCTCCGAGCCAGCCAATGGCATCTT
>CAMYZR010000001.1 GCA_947303905.1 uncultured Atopobiaceae bacterium | reverse complement strand
GCCCCCTTCTCTACTAGCCGTTAGTTCGGCTTGTCCCTTCCCTGGGGGGGGTGCGGCCTGGGCCGCCCACCCCACCTCCGTCTAGGGTGCTGCCTACGTCTCTGCATTGCCCGAGCGTATCTCGCCCAAGGCGGTCTCGTATCATAAAGGTATCGCCATCCGACAGGCTCATCAGGTCAAGGAGCATCCCATGAACGCGCGTGCACAGCAGCTTGGCAACAAGGTCATCTACCAGATCTATATCCGTTCGTTCTGCGACTCGGACGGCGATGGCATAGGCGACCTGCGCGGCATCATATCCAAGCTCGACTACCTCAAGGAGCTCGGCGTCGACGTGGTATGGATCACACCCTTCTTCGTGAGCCCGCAAAACGACAACGGCTACGACGTCGCCGACTACCGTGCCATCGATCCCATCTTCGGCACGATGGAGGACTTCGAGGAACTCGCCCGCGAGGCGCGCGCCCGCGGCATCGAGCTCATGCTCGACATGGTGTTCAACCACACGTCTACCGAGCACGAGTGGTTCAAGCGTGCCCTCACCGGCGATCCCGAGTATCTCGACTACTACAAGTTCGTCGACGCGGCAAAGGACGCCACCGAGGAGAACCCTGGCGAGCCGCCCACCAACTGGGAGAGCAAGTTCGGCGGCAATGCCTGGGCTTACGTGCCGAGCCTCAACAAGTGGTACCTGCATCTGTTTGACCCGACCCAGGCAGACCTCAACTGGGACAACCCCAAGGTCCGCGAGGAGCTCTCCGACGTCCTGCATTTCTGGCAGGCCAAGGGCGTCAGCTGCTTCCGCTTCGACGTGGTCAATCTCATCTCCAAGCCCGACGGCTGGACGGTCCGCACATTCACGAGTACCTGCAGGAGATGGTGCGCCTCGGCGACATCGATGGCAACATCACCGTGGGCGAGATGAGCTCCACGACGCTTGACAACTGCGTCCGCTACACGAACCCGGACAACCACGAGCTGGCAATGGCCTTCAACTTCCACCATCTCAAGGTCGACTTTGCGGGTGGCGACAAGTGGGAGCTCAAGGACCCCGATGTCCGCGAGCTGCGTGACCTCTTTCGCAGCTGGCAGGAAGGCATGACCGAGGGCGACGGATGGAACTCGCTGTTCTGGTCCAACCACGACCAGCCGCGTCCCAACTCGCGCTTTGGCGACACCGAGCACTATTGGTATGCCTCCAGCACCCTCCTGCCCACGACGACGCACCTCATGCGCGGAACGCCCTACATCTTCCAAGGCGAGGAGCTCGGCCAGACCATCTCTGACTTCACCAGCATCGAACAGTACCGCGACGTGGAGTCGCTCAACTACTACCAGATCATCCAGGAGCGCGGGCACACGCCTGAGGAGGCGTTCGAGATCGTGCACGCACGCTCGCGCGACGACGGCCGCACGCCCATGGCGTGGGACGCCAGCGAGAACGCCGGCTTTACCACGGGCACGCCGTGGCTGGGCATCAACGCCAACCACGTCCAGATCAACGCCGAGACGGAGATGGCCGACAAGAACTCCGTCTGGTCCTACTTCCAGCGGCTCATCACGCTGCGCAAGGCAGAACCCGTCATCAGCGAAGGCGACGTGCGCTTCGTCGACGTGGCAGAGGACAGTCCCCTCATCGCCTACGAGCGCATGCTGGACGGAACGCGCCTGCTTGTTCAGTGCAACTACTCGGGCAACGACGTGCCCGGCCTGTCGGTAGACGGCGGAGAGCTTCTCATTGGCAACTACGGCGAGGCAAGGTCCGAGGGAGACCAGGTCACCCTTCGCCCCTACGAGGCAGTCGCGTACATCTGGCGCTAGACATTGGGTTCAAGCTCCGTCCGACCATTGGGAACGGATCCCTTCGGTCGGACGGAGCCCCCTCAGCTCGCGAGGTACAACACCACGGCAATGGCCCAGGTAAACAGAAGCATTACGGCGGCAACCAGGCCGATCTTGTCCTCGCCCCATCTCAAGAAGTCGTAGAAGTCATAGACCTTCCCGTTCTCCTCGGCACCGTGGACAAGCACCGCGCGGATGTATCCCGCCGCATAGAGGGCCGTGGGAACCATTGCAAACGCCGTGCTCCACAAAGGCAGGGTCTCCACCGGGGCAAAGAGGATGGTGTCGCCGGCAGCAAGCAGCGGGCAAACCAGGTGGAGCCAGAAGTTGCCGCCACTATAGAGGGCCTTGAATCCATACACGGGTATCAGGAGCAGAAACGTCACGAAGAAGGTGACCATCACCACCGAGGCCGCCGAGAGTCGCAAAACCAGCAGCCAAGCAGGCAGAGCGCCTGTCATCATGCTCAGCAAGCCCTTTGCGTACACAAGCGACACCGCCGCCGAGAAAAGGTTGGAAAGCACCGTGTAGTACTTGAGGCTGCCGATTCCCCTGTGCGAGAGAGACCTGTCGTCGCCCGTGCCCAGCAGGATGGAAATCCATGCACCCACCGAGCTCACGGCAATTGCCACATTGAGGACAACGCTGGTCAAGACCATGGCCCGCTCCTTCTCCCGAGAAGACAAGACCATTGTATGGCACATGGGCTCCCACGAAGCTAGTCTGCCACGGGTCGAGTCCGCCTCTGGCGCAGACGGCCCAGCAGCTCCTCCCCTGCCTCGCTCATCACGACCGCGCAGAAGATGAGCGCAAAGCCCGTAAGCAGGCGCGGCGTCACGCGTTCTTGATAGACCAACACGCTGCTCAGCACGCCGAAGGGAGCCTCGAGTGCCGAGAGGATCGACCCCTCCGCAGGGTCGACGCGCGTCATTGCGCGGTTGAGCAGCCCAAAGCACATGCATGAGCAGACTATGGCCAGGTAGAGCATCGTGGCAATGTCGGAGGCGGTTGGGATGGGCGGTACGTAAGCGCCCTCAAAGAGCCGTGAGGTCGTGCCCGCACACGCCGCCATGACCGCAAACTGCCACGTTGTTGCCACGAGTGCGTCCACTCCGGCACCCCACTTGGAGAGGATCACAAACTGAAGCGCATAGAAGATGCCGCACGTCAGCGAGAGCACGTCCCCCTGGTTGAGCGGGAGGCCGCCATCGGCAGCCACCAAACCGATGCCCCAGACGCACACCACCGCCGCCAGGACGTGACGCACGCCAGGCCGGCCCTGCCCAAACGCCCACGAGAGGAAGGGCACCATCACGCAATAGCATGCCGTGAGGAAGGCATTCTTGCCCGGCGTGGTCATGGAGAGGCCCACGGTCTGGGTGGCATAGGCTCCAAAGCCCGTCACGCCCAGCGCCAGGCCCAACAGGATGGTGCGTCGGCCTCGCTCGCGCAGCAGCCGGCCGCGCACCCATGCCACCATGGCCACCGTAGCCAAGGCGTTGCGCACGGCCAGCAGATAGAACACGGGCATCTCATTGACGAGGCCCTTCATGGTGGTGAAGGAGATGCCCCACATGAGGGCCGCGAAGAGAATGAGGAGCTTGTTGACAAGTGGCTTGTCGAGGAGGCGAACCTCTGCGGTATCTCGCGACATATGCGACCCCTCCCTCGAAGCTGACCCGCATATCGTATCAGCGACCGCGAGAAAAACCGCAGAGGTCCACCATTTGCCACGCCCTGGTAACCTAGCCCAGGGCGGACCCGCTCGCTACACGGCGCGGCAGAGGCAGACGAAGGGCTCCTTGCGCTGCGTCTGGACGATTGCCGTGTTACAGGGGTTCACTTCGGGATCGTCGAAGATGATCTCGCCGATGCTCGGCGCGACGATGCGACCGTTCAGGGGGTTCTTGACGCTCACGACCGGTGTGCGCAGCTCTGCGTCCACGTCCGAGCAGTACTCGAACGCGAGGTCGGTGTCCATAAGGTCGCAGTTGCGCAGCGTGAGGCCGCTCACGTAGCACAGGCCCTGCAGGCTCTGGATGATGCAGTTCTCGAAGGTGACGTTGTGCGCGTTCCAGGCAAGGTACTCGCTCACGATAAAGCAGTTGCGGACCACGACGTTCTCGCAGTTCCAGAACGCGTCCTTGGTGATCAGGCGCGAGTCCTCCACCACCAGGTTCGTGCAGCCATCAAAGCTGTACTTGCCACTGAGGTGCAGGTTCTTGACATAGACGTCGCGCGAGCCCTGCAGGAAGTAGTCGCCCGTCACCGAGACGTCCTCCACGCGCACGCCCTCGCACCACCAGAGCGTCTCGTCGGCGTGCGGCATCTGCACATGCGAGAGGCGCACGTTGTGGCACTTGCGAATGCCCTTCGGCGCGTCGAAGGAGCAGTCCGCGATCTCGACGTCGTTGCTGTACCAGATGCCCGCGCGTGCCACCTCGAGAAACGCGCTGTCCTTGACTGAGACGTGCTCGTCGTACCACAGCGGGTAGCGCCAACCGAACACGGTGTTGGCAACCTCGATGTCGAGTGACTCCTTGAGCGGCGACTCGCCCTCGTCGAAGCGACAGCCCTCCACGCGCAGTCCGCGTGCCTTGAACAGGGCTCGCTCGCCCGTAAGATGCTGACCCTTGATGACCTTCATGCTAAAGCTCCCTCTCTAGGCCCCTGATGATCCAGTCGCATACGTCGATGGGCTTTTGGGCCTCATGAAGTGCGCACACGAGCTCGCAGCGATGCCTACGCAGCAGATCGAGACACGCCTGCGTGTCGCCCGCCGCCTCTGCCACGCGGTACCGCTCGATGAAAGCGGCGGCACAGCCCGCGTCGAGCAATCCGCTCTCTACCGTCTCAGTCACGTCGCGCCTCTCCTTTGTCTGGTCCATCTCGTCAGAACAACTGTAGTCCCGCTGACGCGGCATAACAAATTCATATTGCATATCTTTTGACATGCGTCTGATTTATGGCTCATCAATACGAGTCACGCGCGTATGGACTATCCTGTAGTGAGTCATCCTCTAGCGACAGGAGCGCCCATGCGTCCGCATATCATCGTCCACATCCTGCAGTCCATTGACGGACGGGTGGCAGGGAAGTTCTTCTCCTCGGCATACGACCTGGTGGGAGCATATGGGTCCATTCGCGACGAGCTTGATGCGGAGTGCATCATCTACGGTGCAACCACGGCCGCCGAAGTGCTCTCCGGCGTGCATGCCGGGCGCCCGACGCAGGTCCGCAGGCCCGTGCCACCCGGAGACTACGTCGCGCGCGAGGCAGACTTCTACTTTGCGGTGGTCGATCCGGAGGGAACGCTGCGCTTTGACGCTCCCGACACCGCCCGCGGCAACCTGAACGGGCACATCGTGCAGCTGCTGCGCGAGGACGTGAACCCCGGATACCTCTCCTACCTGCGCGGCATTGGCGTGAGCTATGTCCTCGCAGGTCGCGGGCGCTTTGATGCCGAGCTGGCCGCGGAGAAGCTCCTGCGGCTCTTTGGCGTGTCGCGCATCCTGCTCATGGGCGGAGGCTTTGCCAACGGGACCTTTGCCGCGGCAGAGTGCGTGGACGAGCTCTCGCTGATTATCGCACCGGTGGCAGAGGTTGCAAGCGGCCAGCCCTCGCTCTTCGAGACGGTCCGCGGCCTGCGCGCCGACCCGCTCGAGTTCGAGCTCGCGGAGGTGCGCCAGCTGCCTAACTCGGGCCTCGGGCTCCACTACAGGCGCTGACGCTCGGCAGCCGCCCCACTCCCTACACGAGCACGTAGCGCTCCAGATACCGGCCCATGCCGTCCTCGGTCACGCCGTACTCGGTGACGGCGTCGGCAACGGCCTTTGCCGCATCGCAGCCGTTCTGCATGCAGACGCCCCAACCGGCCTCGCGCAGAAGCGCGATGTCGTTGTCCATGTCACCGAAGGTCATGATCTCGCCCAGGGGGATGCCGTTGCGCTCGGAGTAGCGGCGCAGTGCGACGCCCTTGTCCAGACCCGGCTTGACGAACTCGACCGTGCCAGGGAAGGTGCGCACGGAGTCCCAGTACACGGACGGGTGCGCGTTGACCACGGCCATGATCTCCTCGTCGAGCTCCGGTTCGTACTGCACCTCAATCTTTCCGGTGTCCTTCTGGGCCATCACCTCGGGCTCGACCACCTCCACGATCGAGCCGTTGCGGTAGATGCTCTGCTGGAGTTGCTTGTCGATCCGCTTGACCAGCACGTGGTCGTAGGCGTTCTCGTAGACGATGACGTTGCAGTCGAGCGGCCACATGAAGGAGCAGATGTCGTCTATGTACTCCTTGTCCAGCAGCATCATGTGCTCGATGCCCTCGTGGTTGGCATCCCACAGGTCGCCGCCGTTCATGCCGATGGCCATGTCGAACTCGAAGTCGAGGCCCCACTGCTTGGCCTTGTCCAGCGAGCGATGGTCGAGCGGTCGACCGGAGGCCGTACCAAAAAGGATCCCGCGCTCGTGCAGGGCGTTGATTGCCGCCAGCGTCTTGGGCATCAGCGCGCTGCCCTTGATGTTGATGGTTCCGTCCACATCGGCGATGACTGCCGTGACCTTCTCAATCATGACACCCACTCCTCAAACACAGGTTCCCATTTGATTCATCCTAATACGCGCGCAAACGCAGACTATCGTGTATAGCTGGCATTTCGGGAGACGGATGGATGCATGGCGAGACACATTCGTTTGACGCGAGTATCATATGGCGAGGTATGGGAGACGTCCTTGGAGGTCATGCGCCTATGCAGACTGGCGACACCACGCGACACTCGTCCTTCGCCAATCTCAGGCCGTACGAGTGCGCCATCAAGTTCAAGAACCGCGACCTGCTCATTCGCTGCGCTGGCGCCGCCTTGGCCGCCGGCCTCACGCTCGTCGCCTGCTGGCCGTATGTCCTCGGGGAGGCCGACTGGACAAGGCTCCTGTTCGCCATCCCCATCGTCGTGGCATGCGTTGCCCTCGAATACCTGTTCATCATCCGCTCATACGCCGATTTCCAGGGCATCGTGACCCACGACTGCGACCCCGCCAAGATGCTCAAGGTGGAAGACCATCTCCTTGGCCGCATCAAGAATCGTCGCGCCAAAGCACAGCATATGCTCATCGCGTCCCAGGCGGCCATGCTCACGGGTGACGTCGAGAAGTCGCGCGAGCTGCTGAACGTGGCCACGGCCACCGCCAAGCCCTCCGGTGCCATGAGGCCGATGGTCGACAACGTCGGCATCGGCTTCGCCACGATCGAGAAGGACTGGCCGCAGGTGAGAAGCCTGCGCGACGATCTTGCCGCATCCCTGCGCAAGTCGCGCGGGCCCCTTAGGGAGGGCGCCGAGATGGCGCTGCTCTTTACCGACGAGGCGCTCGCCGTTGCCGACGGCGACCTGCAGGCGGCCGAGGAGCTGCTCGACAGGCTCACCGGGCTGGCAAAGCTGCCCGAGCAGCAAACGAGTGTCGCCTTCCGTCGGGCCGAGCTCGAGGTGCTCAAGGGCGATGACGCGGCTGCCCGCCCGTACTACGAGCAGGCCAAAAGCGAGGGTGGCACCTGCTACTTTGCGCACAAGGCAGCCGAGTGGCTCGCTACGCACCAGGCTGGTATCCAGTAGGAGCAGACCCGACGAACCCGAGGGCCCGTCTCGTGCCAGCAGCTAGAGCACGTCGACAAGCTCGCCCACGAAGACCGTGTGACCCTCCTTGGCATAGAAGGCCCCCAGGCGCTCGCGGATGTCCGGTGCCATGGCATCCAAGTCGATGGCATGGGTGTAGATCTTTCTGCAGACCAGCGTGGTGGTTGCCTCCTCGAAGGTCATGCCATGCTCGATCGGCTTGGGCGTAAGCCGCGTGAGCGCCACCTTGTCGCCGTCACGCCCGCTCCTTGACCCGAGGATGCCCAGGTCAGGCTTGTACTCGTTGTCAAAGAGCTGCACGGTGAAGTAGTCGTTGTCCAGCATGAACTGGTGCGTGTAGCGCCAGGGATGCACGTACACCGTCACCGTGGGCAGGCTCCACAGCACGCCAGCCTCTCCCCAGCCGATGGTCATCGTGTTCCAGCCATCCTGCTGCGTGCCAGCGGTAACGAGGGCCCAGTCGCCGCTCACACGCTGCACGAACTCGGCCTGTGCGTCCAAAAAGCCCTGCGGTATTCTTCCTGGCATGTCTCACTCCTCCCAGAGGCTCGCGCCCTGGCTCTCGATTACGCGCCTCATCCAGTAGTAGCTCTTCTTGGGCGTACGGCGCAGGGTGCCCTCTCCCCTGTCGTCCATGTCGACATAGATGAAGCCGTAGCGCTTGGCCATCTCGCCCGTGGAGAGCGAAATCAGGTCGAACGGACCCCACATGGTGTAGCCAAAGCAGTTGACACCGTCCTCGAGAATGGCCTGCATCATGCACTTGAAGTGCTCGCGCAGGTAGTCGATGCGGTAGTCGTCCTCCACGTAGCCGTTCTCGTCCGCCTCGTCGATGGCACCCATGCCGTTCTCCACGACAAAGACGGGCCTCTCGTAGCGGTCGGACAGCTCGTTGAGCACGTAGCGCAGGCCCAGCGGGTCGATCGGCCAGCCCCACGGCGTGGTCTCGAGGTAGGGGTTGCCCTCGCCGCCCATGACCTCCTTGGCGCGCGGAGAGTCAGCCGAGATGGTGTTGGAGCGGTAGTAGCTGATGCTCACGAAGTCGAGCGGACCCGCCGCAAGCGTCTTTTCGTCATCCTCCTCCCAACGCAGGCTGATTCCCTTCTCGCGCCAGATCTCCTGCGCGTAGGCCGGATAATGGCCACGAACCATCGTATCGATGTAGTAGTAGGCCTGGCGACGCTTCTGCATCTGGGCAAACACGTCCTCGGGCCGACAGGTTGCCGGGTAGAACGCCGAGAACGCATACATCGCGCCAAACATGGAGCCCGGCATCATCTCGTGACCGAGCGCCACGGCACGGGCGCTGGCGAGGAACATGTTGTGCACCGCGTTGTAGTGCGTGTCGTTGTCACACTGATGGGTGCCGCAGCTGGCGTAGCCGCGCACGGCGTTGATCTCGTTGAAGGTGAGCCAGTACTTGACCTTGCCGCCAAAGCGCGCAAAGAGCGCATGGCAATATCGAAGGTAGAGCTCGATGGTCTCGCGGCTCGACCAGCCGTCGAGCCTCTCGGCCAGCACGACGGGCAACTCGTCGTGGTGGATGGTCACCAGAGGCTGCATCCCCAGCTCAAGGCAGGTGTCGATGATCTGCTCGTAGAAGGCGAGACCCGCCTCGTTGGGCTCCTCCTCGAAGCCCGTGGGAAAGACGCGGCTCCAGCAGATGGAGAAGCGGTACACGTTCATGCCCATGCCGGCGAGCAGCTCGAGGTCCTCGCGCCAGCGATGGTAGTGGTCGACGCCCTTGAGCGACGGGTAGTACTCCCCGTCGAGCATCTCCGGCACCGCGCCCTCAGGCAGGGGGTCGGCGAAGAAGAAGCTGCTGCGCGCACGACCCGTGGCGCCATCCGGAAGCCGATAGGTGATGCCGCGCGGGTTCTCCTGATTGCCGTTGGTCTCGAAGTCGTGCGTAGAGAGCCCACGTCCGCCCTCGTCATAGCCTCCTTCGCACTGGAAGTCTGCCGTAGCGCCGCCCCACAGAAACTCTTTTGAGAGTTGCATGCCAGCCCCCTTACCCCATATGGCCCTTGCCTCAAGACAACCACCTCGATTCTAGTGCTTCGCGGTCTCGCATAAGCCTGCGCTGATGGTGAGGCGTGAACGGGCACGCCGGGTACGCCATACTTGTGGACAAGGCAGTCACCACACCACGGAGGAAGACGCATGCCCGATACGACCCGCGTGCTTATCATGGTTCCCTTCAATCCACACCATATGGAACGTCTGCGCAGCGCAGCCGCTGGCCGGGCCGTGCTCACACAGGTACCTGGAAGACAGATGGACGAGGACGAGCTGCGTCCGCTACTCGCCCAGTCGGACGTGGTGATCGGCGAGCCCTCGCCAGCCCTGCTCGCCGAGGGCACACCCGTGCGCTGGGTGCAGATGACCTGGGCCGGAAGCGACCTCTATACGCAAGGCAAGGTACCCTTTCCCGCCGACACGCGCCTGACCAACGTGGCGGGTGCCGCGTTCGGGCACATCATCAGCCAGTTCGTGGTCGGTCAGATACTTTCCATCGCCCAGGACTTCCCACTCTACGCGCGCCAGCAGGAGCGCGAGCTGTGGGCATGGTCGGGGCCTGTAACCTCGCTCGAGGACGCGACGGTGCTCGTCTTTGGCGCGGGAGACATCGGCAGCTACACGGCAAAGCGCCTCTCGGGCTTCGACTGCCACTGCGTGGGAGTCTGCCGCGACATCTCCGTCACGCGGCCCCACTTCGAGCGGCTCGTCACGCTCGATGAGGCCGAGGACGAGCTGCCCTGCGCTGACGTGGTCGTCAACTGCCTGCCCAACACACACGAGACGTCCCGGTGGCTCGACGAGCGCAGGTTGCGTCTCATGCGCGAGGGCTCGATTCTCGTCAACGTGGGACGAGGTAACTTCATCGACTGCAATGCGCTTGCCCGTGTGCTGGCAGAGGGACATCTGCGCGGTGCGGCCCTCGACGTGTGCGATCCAGAGCCACTCCCCCAAGGCCATCCCCTTTGGCACGAGCCACGCTGCTTCATCACGCCTCACACGGCGGGTGGTAGCTTCGGTAAGTGCGCTGCCACCGAGGAGCGCATCTGTGACATCTGCTGCGAGAACCTCGCCCGCTGGCTGGACGGCAGGGAGCTCACGCACGTCGTCGTCTGATCTTTCAACCAGGTAGCTCCAGCATCAGCAATTCAACCATCCAACCGCTTATACGCACTTCCTATAGGCCGTGCAAGGCATTGTCCCCGCAAACGGCATCAAGCGGTATCATGGGAAGATGAGGGTAACTATTTGATGGCATTGCGAGGCACACGTGGCACGAGCGAGCAGATTCAGACTGGTCGAAGGTGGCGACAACAAGCGGGACATGCATCGCGACTTCGAGCGCTATTACCGCGAAAGCTTTTCCATGGTCTACAACTACATCTTCCGCCGCGTGGGCAACCATACGGCCGCCGAGGACATCACCTCCGAGGCGTACCTGCGTGCCGCCCGCTACTTCTCCCGCTTCGATCCCACACGTGCCAAGTTCTCCACCTGGGTCATCTCGATTGCCAACAACTGCATCAGCGACTACTTCTCGCGCACGCCCGAAAACGTCCCGATCGAGGACATCGCCGAAGGCGCCTACGCGGAGGAGGCCGAGACCGACCAGATTGGCGACGCCGAGCTCGCTTCGCAGCTGCTCGCGACACTCGACGACGAGGAGCGTCAGCTGGTATACCTCAAGTACTACGAACAGCTACGTAACACCGAAATCGCCCAGATTATGGGCATGAACGCATCGACAATATCAACCAAGCTCTCGCGCGCCATGGCCAAGATGCGCGCAGTCGCTTCCTAGGAGACAGCAAGGAGCAAAGCATGGACATCACCACCAATCTTGACGGCAACACGGGCGCCATTGCGGTCAAGGGCAAGCTCACCGTCGCCACGAGTCCCGAGCTCGAGGATGCCGTACGTCAGCTTGGCACGGGCGCGGTCAACTTTGACATCGATCTCTCCGAGCTCGAGTACATCTCCTCCGCTGGCCTGCGCGTGCTGGTCAGCACCCAGAAGCTCGCTATGCAGCGCGGTGGCTCGATCCGTCTGCTCCACCCGACTGCCGAAGTCACCGAGGTGTTTGAGATGACGGGACTCTCCGAGGTCATGACCATCGTCAGCTAGCGACAAGGTCAGTTCATCTCAAGTCGAGACAAGTATCCTCTCACGTCTGGCATGCTCTGTTGGAGCTCTCCTCACGTGAGAGGTATTTGCCATTATGCACAGGCAAATATGCGGGGAGACAGCATGGCGGCGACAACGCAAGCCAACAAACGGGGCATAGGCAGCCTTCTGGGATGGAAGGGGCTCATGGGCGATGCGACACGCGGCGTGCGCATCACCTCCGTCGTGTTTCTCATCATCCTGTCCTGTTCCATGGTCGCCACCCAAACCAACTATCTCGTCATCGGAAGCACCCACGTCATCGCTGTTTTGGCCCCCATCACCGCAGGATCGCTCCTGTTTGGCACCTTGGCTGGCACCATCATCGGATTCGTCGCAGGACTTGCCGAGATGCTCCATGCCACGTTGCTTCCCCTCGATGCCTACGAGGCATACTTCGCGGCACCAACCAACTCGGTGTTCCTGTTCGCGCTCATCGGCGCCGTGATGGGCGTGCTCTTCGCGATAGCCGACCGCAGGCGCAACGAGCGAGGCGACCTGCAAGGCCTGCTCGTTTTGGCCAGTGCCTGCCTGGTCGGGTCGGTGCTGTTCACGTTCGTGTTCTCGGTTTCAGTCAACGCCATCAACGACCTGCTCAACCTCTCCGTCCCCGGTGACCTGCTCAGCGACTTCACCGGCAATCGCGAGGTCGTCTCGCAGATCGTGGCCGACTTCATCCTGATGATGGCCCTGTCCACCACCGCAGGCGCCCTCGACCGCAACATCGACGCGCTCAAGGGCGAGCACACCCTGCGCGCCACCTTCCAGGGATGGCTGGCTGTGGTTGTCTCCATGGCATACCTGATCACGGCGGCGCTGGGCTACACCTTCATCAGCAGCTCGTGCCTCGTGAGCGCGAACAACCAGATCAAGGGCCAGATCGACTACCTCGCCGGACAGCTCGAGCGCAGCGACCAGATGCTCGAGGGCATCGCACGCCGCTCGCAGTTCACCAACGCCCGGATCGAGGAGCTGCACGAGAGCACGATAGGCGGCATCGCCACGGGACTGCCCCTCGGCAAGCACGGCGTATCCGTCATCGCTGAGAACGGGACCATCGTCTCGTCAAGCGAGGAGTCCTTCTTGGGACAATCCTTCGAGGAGGTCGTGGGCAGTGGCCTGCAGGACGGCTTCGATGAGAGCATCTACGACCGCCCGATGGTCACTCGCTGGTATATGGGTGGCTCGAAGCTGGAATACCTGCGCGCGACCCAAGTTGGCTACATGCGCATGAGCAAGTCGGGCAACTACCAGGTGATGGCCGCCCTTCCCGCAACCGAGGTCTTTGCCTGGAGAAGCCGCATGATGATCGCGTTCTCCCTCGTGTTCATCGCGCTGTTCACGACCGTGTACGTCCAGGCGATGCTCCTGCTCAAGAACGTGGTCGTACGCGGCATCGACGAGACCAACGCGACGCTCAAGCTCATCACCCAGGGCGACCTCGACCAACGCGTGAGCGTGAAGGACTCGGTGGAGTTCGTGAGCCTGTCCTCCGGCATCAACGCCACCGTCTCCGCGCTCAAGAACGCCATTGCCGAGGAGGCTGGGCGCATCGACCGCGACCTCAGCACGGCGCGCTCCATCCAGGAGAGTGCCCTGCCTCAGACCTTCCCGCCCTTCCCCGAGGTCGACGCCTTTGACATCTACGCCAGCATGTCACCGGCGCGCGAGGTGGGCGGAGACTTCTACGACTTCTTCCTTCTGGACGACCACACGCTCGGCTTCCTCATCGCCGACGTATCCGGCAAGGGCATTCCGGCGTCGCTGTTCATGATGGCGGCAAAGACCGAGCTGGCAAACTACATGAGCAGCGACATGGACCTCGCCGAAGCCATCCAGACGGCAAACTGGCACCTCTGCCAGGGCAACGAGGCCGGCATGTTCGTGACCGTGTGGGCTGCCACGCTCGACTACGAGACGGGCGAGCTCACCTACGTCAACGCCGGGCACAACCCGCCGATGCTGCGCCACAACGGCAGATGGGACTGGCTCCAGTCGCGCGGAGGACTCTTCTTGGGCACCTTCGACACGGCCAAGTTCCGTAGCAGCACCCTGAAACTAAGCCGTGGCGACCAGCTGCTGCTGTACACCGATGGCGTCACGGAGGCGTTCAACACCAGGGAAGAGCAATACGGAGGCCAGCGGCTTGAGGAGTTTCTCATGAGGCACACCGAGATGCACCCGCATGCGATAACCGATGCGTTGAAGGACGACGTCCACGCATGGGCAAACGGGACTGAGCAGTCCGACGACATCACGATCCTCTCGCTCGAGTACGGGATCGCTCCCGAGGTCAGGGGTTCCATCACGGTCGACGCCACGCTGGACCAACTCGACGACGTGCTTTCCTTCGTCCATGAGGAGCTCGGGAGGCGCCGCTGCCCCATCGTCGCGCAGAACCAG
Source organism: uncultured Atopobiaceae bacterium (assembly GCA_947303905.1). Taxonomy (GTDB): domain Bacteria; phylum Actinomycetota; class Coriobacteriia; order Coriobacteriales; family Atopobiaceae; genus UBA1367. The sequence goes on along the minus strand of CAMYZR010000001.1, from coordinate 19,936 downwards.
CTTGACGTGGCCATCGAGGAGCTGTTCGTCAACGTCTGCAACTACGCCTACGAGGGCTCTGACAGCCCAGGAACCTGCCGCGTCGAGTACATCTATCGTCCCGACCCCTACACCATCACCGTCCAGATCACCGACTGGGGCACACCGTTCAACCCGCTTGCCCAGGACGACCCGGACAAGCCCACCTCCATCGCCGACACCATGATCGGCGGCCTGGGCATCTTCATGGCAAAGCAGCTGACCGACGACATGAGCTACGTGCGCGACGGCAACGCGAATGTGGTCGCCATCAGCAAGAGCTGGTAGCGGGCTCACCCACATCGGGCAACAGAAAAGCGCCTCAGACCACATGGTCTGAGGCGCTTTCGCATACGCGGTATCGCGTCTGTATGACGGCTTGGGCTATGGGCCTACGGCCTCTTGAGCGGATTGAACGGATTCTCATCCAGGAAGGGGACGCCTGCCGCAGCCAGCATGTCGAGCTCGTCGTCCGCAAGCTCCATCCCCTGATCACCCTGATCCAGCTCGGCCAGGCAACGCTGCAGGAGATTCTCCTTGAAGGCCTGCTTGCCAACCGAATAGTCTCTCGACAGTACGCGCTCGATCATCTTGTCGTTCATGTCCATCCCCTTACGCCGGAGTTTCTTTCTTTGCCCGTTAGTACTGCCGGCGCTCGCAGTCTGTCTCAAACTTTTCTCTATTTTATGCGACTCGACGAGAGTTTTCCCGCCGGTCGGGCATCTGGTACCACAAAGGCAGGAGAAATGTCCAAATGGCACGCCAAGGCCAATCAAAAGTAATTGCCATCAGCCATTAACAATCCTGCTTTCAGAAAAAACTGACTATCTTGAGACAACACGCCCGCAGTTGTGTATTAAGTTCGACGTCTAAACGGGCACGGAGCCATCACAGCTTGATGGCGCCAACAAAGAGGAGGAACACCTATGAAATTCCCGAACGCGTACAAGGGCATCGGCAAGATCTACCTGGCAGAGCTTCTCCAGCTCATCGGAGTTGTTCTCTTGGCAATCGGCGTCGCCGTAGGCTTTTTCGGCATGAAGAGCGAGGGCCAAGTCGAGGCCGCCGTCACCAGCAGCCTTGCACTGGGAGCCTTTCTGAGCATGCTGCCCGGGATTATCCTGCCGATGATCAGCCTCATTCTCTCGATCATCGGCCTCAACGAGGCAAGCAAGGACGAGCCCACCCAGTTGCGCGCCGCCTTCATCTCCAGCATCGCAGCACTTGCCCTGGCAATCATCGCCAGCGTCATCCAGAGCGTGAACGGCGAGTCCAACCTTCTAGGCAGCTTCTTCGAGCTTCTCAGCACGCTTGCATCCCTGTTCGTCACGATCTTCACAGTTGGTGGCATTAGCAAGCTCATGACCCGCATCGGACGCAACGACCTCGTCAACCGCGGCAACCAGATCCTGTGGCTGCTCGTCGGCGCGCAGATCTTCGAGCAGATCGCCCGCATGCTTCCGCAGGGAACCTTCGCCCTCATCCTCTCGTTCGCCGGTCTCATGTTCAGCGTGGTCATGTACTTCCTGTACCTCGGCTTCCTGAACCATTCCCGCAACGCTCTCGCCCTCTAACCGACAGTTCGCATAGAGCAACGCAACGGGCGGGCGCATCCACAACCGGATGCGTCCGCCCGTTTTTCTCGCAATTGCCACGGTAAACCATGGCCACCCAATAACCGCCTACTCCAGACGCTGGCGCCTCACCAGGTCGGCAAAGAGGCCGTCACGGGCGATGAGCTCGTCGTAGCTGCCCTCTTCGGCGATGTGCCCGTCATCCACCACGAGGATGCGGTCGCAATGACGCACGGTCGACAGGCGATGGGCCACAACCACGCGCGTGCACTTGAGCTGCGCGAGGGAGTCGGACACATGCTTCTGGGTGATGTTGTCCAGGGCACTCGTCGCCTCGTCAAGCATGAGGATACGGCGGTCGCCACACACGGCACGCGCGATCATGATGCGCTGACGCTGCCCGCCCGATACGCCACCCGAGCCCTCGCTCAGGATCGTCTGCATGCCCATCGGCATCTGGCGGATGTCATCAGCGATTCCCGCGATCTCCGCCGCCCGCCATGCATCATCGAGCGTCGCGCTCGGCGCCGCAATCGTGATGTTGGACGAGATGTCGCCCAAGAAGAGCCGGCCATCCTGCATAACCGAGCCAATCGACTGTCTGAGGCTCCTGAGGTCTACCTTGCTGACATCGTAACGACCGTAGAAGATGCTCCCGCGCTCGGGCTTCTCGAAGCCCAAGAGCAGGCGGACGATGGTCGACTTGCCACACCCGCTCTTGCCGACGATGGCAACGTACTCGCCCGGACGGATGTCGAAGGAGAGGTCCCTGAGCACGTAAGGCGACCTGTCGTCGTAGCGGAACGACACGCCCGACACCGAGATGGCCCCGCTGAGCCTCTCCACGCTGGGCTTGTCCTCCCCAATCTCGGGCAACGTCTCGAGGATGGGCCTGACGACATCGAGCGTGGGCCCGATCTGGGCAATCTGGCTCACGGTGCCGGAAAGCGCCATGAGCGAACCGGTCACTTGGCCAAAGGCCACGCTAAAGGCCATGTAGTCGGCCACGCTCACCTCTGAGGTTCCGGCGAGGTAGAAGATGACAATAGAGCCCAGCATGCTGATGAGCGAGATGAAGGCAGGCAGCGCGCGCTCGATGGTGGGACGATTGTAGGTGGCACGGGCGAAGCCCGCGTACTCGTGGGCCCACTTGGAAAAGGCACGGTCCTCCGCTCCTGCAAGCTTGATCTTCTGGATGCCATTGAGAAGCGCCGTCACCAGACCCGAGAGGCGTGTGGACGCCTGCACTGCCTGTTGCTGCCGCTTGGCGGATATGACCGTCACCAAGACGGAGAGCAGCGCCTGCAGCACCGCAACCACCAGCGCGGGCACCGCAAGCACAGGCGCATACAGCGCGATCTGGCCGATGTACACCAGCGAGAGCACGCTCGTGAGGCCGGTGCCCAACACAAGCGAGGTGAGCAGGTCGACGAGCGTCGTCACCTGCGAGACTCGGGTCGCCAGGTTGCCCGACGCGTACTCCTTGAAGAAGGAGGTCGGCAGCAAGAGGATGCGCGAGAAGGTGGCCGCCTCGGTCGCAGTCCGGAGCTTGGTGGACACGCGACCCATCACCAAGGTGCGCGAGATGCCAAACAGGGTGCTCGACAAGGCAACGCCCAACAGAAGCATGCCGATCGGGGCGATGAGGTTGGCCTGGCCGCTCGGCACGACCGTACCAAAGGCAAGGTTGTTCGCCCAGGCCGGCAGGAGGCCGACCAGGGTGGAGACGGCCGCGACCGCCACGACGAAGAGGTAGTCGCTGCGGTCGAGCACGCGCATGATGTAGAGGAAGAGGCTGTTGACGCTCAGCTTCTCCAGCGGAAACGCGCGATAGAAGTAGGTGGCATCGGGCTCGATGTGGGAGGCCGCACTCGCGTTGACCTTGCAGCGCCGCCCCGTGGTGGGATCGTGATAGAAGTAGCCACCCGACGTGTGTGGAAGCAGCGCGATGGGCTCGCCCGTGTCGAGGCGCGCCAACATGACGCCAAAGGCATCGTGATACCAATCGCCATCGAGTCGCACCGAGCGGTGCATGGTGCCCGAGGGACGGCAGAGCCATTCCATCCGCGCCTCGAGGTCAGTCAGGCTGTCGGGAGCCGTCCCAGGAGTCACCCCGCAGTAGCGCAGGCACGTGCGCACGGCACCATCCACCAGCTCGAGGTCATCCGACCTGAAGCTGGGCGAGTTGCGCATGCCGCCCACACTTGCGGCAAGCTCCGCATACGAGCGCTCAAGCAGGTCGGCATCGAGCTCCTTGCGCATCTCAATCTGCGATTTCAGCCCAAAAAAGGCCATGCGCACCTTCCCTTCGGTGCGGTCCGTCCGCAAGGACCGACCCCTAGTCACTCCTCACAAGCTCGGCGTAGGCACCGTCGTTTGCCAGCAGCTCGTCATGAGTGCCGCGCTCCAACACCTTGCCTTGGTCGAGCACGATGATCTCGTCGCAATCCCTAATGGTCGAGAGGCGGTGCGCCACCACGATGCAGGTGATCTCGCGGTTGCGAATCCGCCTGATGACCTCCGCCTCGGTCTGCGCGTCAAGCGCGCTGGTCGCCTCATCCAAGATGATGACCGTGGGATCCTGCGCCAGCACGCGCGCGATCTCCAGGCGTTGCAGCTGGCCGCCAGAGAAGTTGCGGCCGCCGGGCAGGATGCGGCTCTCGTAGCCACCCTCGCGCTCGGCCACGACCTGATGGACGTCCGCATCGCGGCAGGCCATGATGACCTCATAGTCCTCGATGGACTTGTCCCACAGCTTCACGTTCTGGCTCACCGTGTCGTCGAAGGTGACGATGTCCTGGTCGACCACGGCGAGCGACCCGCGGAACACCGAGCGCGGAATCTCGTCCAGCGGCGTGCCGTCGAAGCGGACCTCCCCGCTCCATGGCTTGTAGAGCCCCGAGACGAGCTTGGCGATGGTTGACTTGCCACAGCCTGACGAACCCACGAGCGCAACCCACTGACCCGGCTCGAGGTGCAGGTCGAAGTCCTCGATGAGCGGCTTGTCCAGCGGGGAGTAGCCGAAGGTGACCTTCTTCACGTCCACCGCACCGCGCAGCTTCTCGCGACCGAAGGCGGACGCCGCCTCGATCTCCTCTTCCTCCGACGAATCCTCGGGCACGTCGCTCTCGTAGCGCATGACGTCCTCGACGCGCTCGACCTGGGTCTGCATCTCCTGCACCGTCTGCCCCAGCCCGATCAGCTGGGTCACCGGCGCCATGAAGGACCCCAAGAAGCCCTGGAAGGCCAGAAGCGCACCGGGCGTGAATCCCCGCGCGACGATGAGCCAGATGCCCACCAGCAGCACCGAGATGTTGCCGAGTTGCGAGAGAACCGTGGGTACCGCGCCAAGGTACTCGTTGATGGCGGTCATGCGCGCGCTGCCGTCGGTGACGTTTGCCTGATAGCCGGCCCAACGCTGGAAGTAGCCGTTCTCGGCACCTGCCGCCTTGATGGTCTCGATCATCTCCACCCCGGCGACGGTCACGGCATAGAGCTTGCCCGAGTCGGTCACGACGGAACGGGCGACGTTGACGCGCTTGCTCGAGATGTAGCGTGCCACCAAGGCGTTGAGTGCCACCGTGACGATGCCAACCAGCGTGAGCACCAGGCTGTAGCGCACCATGATGGCCAGGTAGAGCAGTAGCATGACCGAGTTGATGAGCACGGGCGCCAGCTGTCCGATGAGCGAGAAGGCGATGGTCTCGTTTGCCGCCTGACGCTGCTGGAGGTCGCCCACCATACGCTGGGCGTAGAAGCCCATCGGCAGGTGCAGGAGGTGGCGCATGAAGCGCGAGGACGACACCACGGCAAGCTTCCCCTGGATGTTCACCAGATAGACCGCGTTGAGCACGTTGACGATCGTCAGGAGCACGGCAATGAGGGCCATGACCGCAGTGAGAGGCACGAGCCACTCGGGATTGTCCCCCGAGAGCACACGGTCGAGGAAGACGCGGCTGAGCGAGGTGTTGAAGATGCCCAACAGCGACGAGATGGCCGCGGTCGCCATGACAAAGGCAATGGCAGACCCCGCACCGGCGATATACGACAGCGAGGACTTGAAGCCCGAGGGAGCCTCGCCGCCCTTCTCGAAGGCCTCGGTTGGCTCGAAGACCAGCGCGATGCCCGTGAAGGACTTCTCGAAGTCGGCGAGGGGGACCCGCACCTGACCGCGCGCCGGATCGTTGAGGTAGGCGTACTTGCCCTTTATGCCGCGCAGCACCACGAAGTGATTAAAGTTCCAGAAGATGATGCAGGGGTAGGGCGAGCGCTTGGTCAGGGCCCTCACCGAGAAGGACATGCCCTTCGCCGCCAGCCCGTAGCTGCGCGCCGCCGCAAGGACGTTGCTCGCCTTGCTGCCATCACGCGAGACGCCACAGTCTGCTCGTACCTGCTCGAGAGGGACCCAGCGCCCATAGTAGGCGAGGATCATGGTCAGGCAGGCCGCTCCGCACTCCAGGGCTTCCATCTGCATGACCTGCGGGACCTTGGGCAACCTGCTCACTGCGTGCCTCCCAAGACGAGAGAGATCGGCGCGATGCGTGCGGTAGTGATGCTCACTGTCACGGGTATGCCCTCCCCCTCCAAGGAGGCGCCATCGAGTACGACCAGATAGCCCCACTCGCCAGGCATGAGCGCCTCCACGAGATAGTCGCTGGAAAGCACGCCCTTTGCCTCGGCAACTGACAGGGGGACCTTGCTCACCCGTGCCACATGCGCCTGCTGGCTGTCGACGTAGGCGGGGTCGCCCTCGTGCACCTGGGCAACCTGGTCACCGTCAAGCATGCAGTACACCACGCCGTTGATGCTTGCGCCGGTCGTCGAGACGCTCGCGGAGACCGACCCGAACACGCCCCAGGCCAGGAGGCCCACGGTCAGGACGAAGACGGCAAACAGCACCATCCACACGCCAGGGGTGGTCGCCCTCAGATATCGGTCAAGGTCATCGGGACTGCGCAGGCGTTCCACCGCCTGTTTGTTAAAGATGGAGGAGGCATCGGCAGCCATCGGTCGTCCCCTTCTCGTAGGTTCGCATAGCCATAAACGATGCGTTGCTCGTATTGGGTGAGCATATCGTATTTATCCAGTTTAGACAGGCAGAAGTAGGTGTGGTGCCCTATCGCTAGACCACAGGGGCAATCACTTGGAGAAGCTGAGCGAAGCCAGGAAGTCGTCAAAGAGTCGGGTGGCTGTTGCCGCGTTGCTCTTGCGCCCATAGCAGTAGAGCGTGTACGTGCACGCATCGTGCTTGAACACGAGCGCCTTTGCCACCTGGTCGACACCCTGCATCTGATAGGCAAAGTCGACTCCCCAGGCGGTCTCCCCGCAGACCGTGGCGCGGTAGAGCTCGCTGTCCTCGTATCCCATGTCCTTGTATGCCTTGCGCGCCTGGACCTGCACGCGCTTGGTCAGGCTCTTGGTGTCGACCAGCTTCGAGAGCAGGGCGTTGGCCTCATGCCACTGCACGGAGATGATCACGTGATGACGCTTGTCCCAGATGGCCCAGAGGTTGGCATTGGCAGCAGGAAAGACCTTCTGCCTCTCGTCCTCGTCCATGACGCGAAATCCCTTTGGATAGGACGCCGACAGTTTGTCGTTCAGGAGCGTCTTCGCCATGACTACCTCCTCAGTCGTTTGCCTCAAACCGCGCAAGCTTGGCGTTGAGCTTGGGATAGACCCGCTCCCTGAACCATGGCTCGCTCGAGCGCCGGACGGCCTCGTCGAGGCCAAACCACGCAAGGCCGCTATTCTCGTCGGCCTTGGTGCGCAGCGGCTCTGACGGGTCCGCCTCCACGAGGTAGGTCACGTTGAGGTGCAGGTGCGAGCTCACGTAGGCCCCGCGCTTCTCGTGACCGTCCACCGTGAGCACCTCCAGCGAGTAGATGTCGGGCGAGACCAGCCGCACATGCGTGAGGCTGGTCTCCTCGCGCACCTCGCGCAGGGCGACGGCAGCAAGGTCACGCTCCCCGTCGGCATGTCCGCCCAGCCACGACCACGAGTCGTAGATGTTGTGGTAGCACATGAGCACGCGCTGACGGTCCGGTGAGACGACCCACGCAGAGGCCGTCAGGTGGCAGACCTCGTTCTCGCGCGTGTAGAGCTCCTGGCCGCTCTCGAGAAGGGCCAGCAGGAGACGGCGGTCGCGCGCCTCCTGCTCGTTGAAAGGAGCGTAACGTTCGATCGCAGCGTGCAGGTCCATCAAAACCCCAGCGAGACTAGCTCTCGTAGGCGAGCAGCTCGTCGATGGTGACCAGGCTATAGCCCTGGGCCACCAGCTCGGGAACCGCACGCTTGATGGCCTCGACCGTCTGCCACCGGTCGCCGCCGCCATCGTGCATGAGAATCACCTGGCCGGGCTGTGCGCTCATGATGGCCGTGTAGATGGCGTCGGAGCCCGGAAGGCGCCAGTCCTCCGTGTCGACGTCCCAGCCAACCTCGGCGTCCACGTAGGGTGCCAGAGTGGCGATGATGTCACCGTAGTAGTTGCCACCCGGAGCCCTAAAGACGTGGGACGGCTCCTCGCCCAGCACCTCCTTGATGGCTGCGTAGCCCTGCGTGATCTCGTTGATCTGCTCGTCGACGGACATATAGGTGAGGTTCACGCCTTGGCCGCTGCCGCTGGCGTGGTCCCACGAGTGCGTGCAGACCTGGCATCCCAGCTCAGCCTCTCGCCTGACCTGGTCGGCGTACGGAGCCACCTGGTTGCCGATGGTGAAGAAGGTTGCCTTGGCCCCGTTTGCCTCCAGCACGTCCAGGATGGCGTCGGTCGTGTCAGGCCAGGGGCCGTCGTCAAAGGTCAGTGCGATGACCTTGTCCTCCCCCACGTTGGCCGTGTAGACGCGGTAGCCCTCGTCCACGGGAGCCTTGGTCTGCTCGGCGATCTGCACGCCCGACACGTCGCCCGTGCGGACGGTACGCTCGCCCTCCTCGCCCTTCTGGTTCACATGCAGAGAGCCGGTCCAGTAGGCATCGGCGGTGCGCTCGCTGCCGACGGTCTCGAAGGGGATGGCCTCGGTCGTGACCGTCTCGGTCTCCACCTGGTCGGCGCCGTCCGTGATCTCAACGACCGCATCCTTGTCCAGAGCCGTCTTGGCATCGGTGGTGGCCGTTCCGTTGACCGTGGCGGCAAACGCGTCTCCGCCACCCTCCTGCGCCACGCTCCCGTCGATGGCCATCAGGTTGCCCGCGGTGGGTGTGGCGTAACCGGCCTCGATGACGTCGGCGATGGTGGCGCCGCGGTCCACGGTGACCGTCTGGCCGTTGACCGTCACGTCGTAACGCGGCGGGTTGAGAATGAAGTACGCGCCGGCAGCAACGCCTGCGGCGATGAGCAGGGTGACGAACAGCCCCAGAAGGCAGCCGCGGCGACGACGCTTGCGCGGCACCGACCCTGCGGGAACGTACATCGGCTGACCCGATATCGTCTGAACTGGCTGCTGCGCCTGCGGCTTTGGCGCACTGTGCTTTCCTGCCATGACATCTCCTCATCCTGGCATTGGTTTGACCTGTTACACCTTACCTGAAAAAACGCATGCAGCCCCGAGGCATCAATAATCCCTCAGGGCTGCACGTTTTGCCGATAGTTGCGGCTCGCCTACTCGTCGGACTCCCCGGACTTGTGGGTGAACGCGCCAACCAGAAGCCCCGCGATGGCGGCCTTCTGGTCCTTGCCAGCGGAGACGCCCGAGAGTTTTCCCAGCACCTTGGTCCCTCTGGCGATGAAGTCCTTGGAGAGGCTCGACTCGAGCGCCCTCTTCACCCACTCGGTGTCATCGAGGGTCTTCTCGCCCACGTAGATCCGCTCGAAGACGCGCGTCGTCGACTCGCCTATCGCCGCGACGATGCTGCCCGCAATGGCCGCGTTGATGACGCTGGCACCGAAGTTGATGCCTGGCACCGCCTTGAGCGCGCTGATGGCAGCCTTGGCCGCCGTGCTCACGGTGCCCACCTCGAGGATGGTGCTGAGGAGCTTCTTGGAGCTGCTGTCCTTGCCGATGCCGTAGAGCGTCGCCAGCGCATTGACCTCGGCGGTCTCGATGGGCGTGAGGATGAGCGCATCGGAGATGGGTATGGGAACCGCCCCCACCGTGACGCCGGCGGCAGTGGAGGCCGCCACGATGCTGCGTGCCACCGCGCGGCGCCGCTTGAGCGTGAAGGCCTCGATATCGGTCTTCACCGCGCGAACGCCCTCGGGCATGAGCTCGTCGGTGGCCTCCAGCAGCTCTGGCAGACCCGACGGCGGCACGAAGGTCGTGCTGCTGAGCTGGTAGGTGTCGGCCACCACGGGTATGATGGCGCGCACGTTGCGCTTGAGGCGACGGCGGCGGTTGCAGGCCTGCTGCACGAGGGCCACGTTCTCCTCGCGCTCAAGCTCGGCATACGACTTGGTTATGACCACGATGATGGGCACCGAGTACCACACGTCGGTGGCCCGCGCGAGCTCGCTGACCTGTTGGCGGATCAGCTTGCGCGACTTGCCCTCGATGCAGTACCAGATCACGTTGATGTCGTTGTCCGCGTTGCCATCGAGCGCATTGGCCTTCGACCACCGCTTGACCGCCCTGATGCCCGCGCGACGTGCCAGGAAGCTGCCACCCAGGTCCCCCGCATCGATGACACGGTACGGCACGGAGAGGCTCTCGTAGACATGGACCTCGTGCGTCAGGCCACCGCCCGTCTCGTTCACGTCAGAGCCCAGCACCTTGCGGATGAGCGTCGACTTGCCTACGCCGCCGCTTCCGATCACCAGCACGTTGCCGTAGTCCGACATGATGCCTCCCCTCTTCACGCCTGCCATCGCATGTCCGCTGGTAGTGGTATTCTTCAGACCATTATGCCCCCTGCGGGAGCTTGCGACGAGAAGGGAGCGGCGCATGGGCGAACGGCGGTATCAGGACATCAACGCAGCTACGATAGACCGTTGGGTGGCCGAGGGATGGCTTTGGGGACAACCCGTGAGCCATGAGGCGTACCTGCGTGCCACAGAGGGCGACTGGCAACTGGTGCTGACGCCCACAAAGCCCGTGCCCGCCACCTGGTATCCCCCACTCGAGGGCGCCGACGTCCTGGGCCTCGCTGCGGGAGGCGGTCAGCAGATGCCCATCCTCGCGGCCGCGGGCGCAAATTGCGCCGTACTCGACTACGCGAGCTCGCAGATCGAGAGCGAGCGGACCGTCGCCGCGCGAGAGGGCTACGAGATAACCGTCTGCCAGGCTGACATGACCAAGCCGCTTCCCTTTGACGACTCCTCGTTTGACCTGGTCATCAACCCGGTGAGCCTCTGCTACGTCCGCGAGGTCGAGCCCATCTGGCGCGAGGTATGCCGGGTGCTGCGCCCCGGTGGAGTGCTGCTTGCAGGCCTCGACACGGGCATCAACTTCGTCGTGGACGAGGACGAGGAGCGCATCGTGCGCGGCCTGCCCTTCGACCCCATCGCCGACCCCGCCCTGATGGCCGTGCTCGAGGAGGAGGACGGTGGCGTGCAGTTCTCCCACACGGCCGGCGAGCTGCTTGGGTCGATACTGCGCGCAGGACTCGTCATCGACGACCTCTACGACGACGTCAACGAGGAGGGCCGGCTCGGAGAGCTGGGCATTCCGTCGTTTCTCGCCGTGCGTGCCCACAAGGGCGGTGCCGCATGAGCCCGCAGCCAGACGCCATGCGCGAAGCCGCACGCGCGGACCTCATCGCCGCGATAGAGGAGCTGGGCTATCCCGGAGAGTTCGGCGAGGTGATTGCCAGCCAGCTCGGTGGCGAGTGGTCGCTGCGCCGCATGACCTCCTACCTGCGTGGGGCAAATCCCCACTCACCCGAGGAGATCGCCGACGAGATGCTCGCCATCCTTCAGATGCGAGAGCGCTACGTCGAGCAGAAGATCAGCGAGCACGCGAACGCCAGCATCACGGCTTTCTACAACCGCGAGCGTGACGAGACCGACGAGCTGTAGCAGCTGGACTAGAGGCCTTCGCGCAGCGTGTCGAGCAGCGGCCCGCCCTCGCCGCGACGCCAGTACATCCAGCCGTTGAGGCCGGTCACCAGCGCTCCCTGCATGGCGAGGAAGCGCTCGTACGCCTCGGTCGGGTCGTCGAACATCTCGCCGTTGGCGAGCATGATCTTGCCGCGCGAGGTGACGGTGGCCTTGCCCGGGTAGAGCGGGTTCGCGCTGGCCAGCACGTCATCCATCTCCACGAGGCCGGCCTCGAAGAGGTCGGAGAAGCTCGCCTGCTCCCCTGCCGCAGCGCGACGGGACGGACGATAGGCCCGACAGGCCTCCTCAGGCAGGTCGGGAATGGTCCAAAGGCCGAGTGCCTCGTCCACCAGCTCCTGCGTGCGCGTACGAATCTGCTCGGGGCCCCACGTCTCTGCCTCGACGATGGCCTGCGAGATGGCCAAGCGGGCATCTCCCTGCGCCCCTAGCACGCGCTCGCGCTTGTCGGCGAAGCTTGCGTCCTGCAGATCGAAGAGGCAGGTCGTCAGGGTGAGGTTGCCCAGGCTGTTGACCGTCTCCTCGAAGGCGCGCTCGGCGTCCGGACCGAGCACCTCGGCCCAGCCCTCGTCGCTCACGGCATGGACGGGCATCACGTGCTCGACCGTCCAGCTGCCCTTGCGTGGCAGGCAGCAGCCTCCCATGCCACCCTCGAGGCGCGCCAGCAGGTAGAACACGCGCGAGAACCCGAAGCAGTCGCGCGTGGCGAGCGCACGGCCGAACTCAGCGTCGGTCGGGAAGCGCCTGGGGGTGCCCGCCTCGTTGAGCAGCATCGCCTGCAGTGCCTCGGCCACGTTGCCGCCCTCGCTGCGCACGGCATCGAGGCGGGCTATCAGCGAGGCGACGAACGGCGACAGCACGCTCGTCTCGCAGTCGCAGACCGCCCGGCGCAAGAGGTAGCTCTCGATGGTCGCCACCATGTCCAAGAACTCCTCGCGCGACAGCGCTTTGTGGTCGTAGCTGTCAAACAGCGCCAGAAGCAGCGGGTTTATCACCGGCATGTCGAGCAGCGACAGCCGGTGCAGCACCTCGGCCACCTCCGCGTCGTCCACCTCGCCGGTGGTCACGCGCGCGTAGTAGCCGGCAAAGCGCTTGACCTTGAGCGAGAGGTTCTTCATGCGGTCGTTGCGGTGGTAGCCATTGAACAGCACATAGCGCTTGAAGGTCTGGTACACGTCAGCCTTGGCCATCGACTCGGGCGCGTAGGCAACGGTGAAGTAGCTGCGAATGAAGTCGTCAAAGGTCCCGCCGTAGGCATCGGCGCCCAGGATCTGCTCGATGGGACGCCAGTAGGTCTGGTACATGTCGTACTGCTCCGCCACGGGATAGGCCATGAGGACGAAGTTGCGGATGAGGTCGGCCGAGGAGAGGTCCTTGCCGGTGGAGTTCATCGACTCGAAGATGGCCTGCGGGTTGTCCTGGCCCTGCGAGAGCGCGATGGAGACGACCTCCAGGCGCTGCAGGCCCGCCCAGACCGATGCGATGTCGCTGAGCGCCTCCACGCGCCGCTCGAAGAAGGCGAGGTTCTCCATGAGGCGCTCGGAGGTGGTCTCCACCGGCACCGCAGGGTCCTCGAGGTTGTCGATGAGCGAGCGCAGTGCCGGCTGGTCGGTCTTGGAGAGCGTGAGCTTGTAGTGGTCGGCCCCCGTCCGGAAATGGTTGGTGAGATAGCCCGAGTCCACGATCTCCTCGCGCGTGAAGGGCAGGTCGGTCTGCTCCTTGTCGACGAGGCGAGCAAGGGCGATCAGCAGAAGCGTGATGGTGGTGATGCGCTGCTGGCCATCGATGAGCAGAAGCGGCGTCACACCCTGCTCGGACATGCTCCCGTCCTGGATGGTCACGATCGAGCCGGTGAAGTGGAAGTTCTCCCGCTGCCTGCCGCAGGCCAGGATGTCGTCCCACAGCTGGAGGCACTGCTGCTCGCCCCACGAGTAGGGACGCTGGTAGACCGGTACGACAAAGCGCGTGTTCATTTCGGCGATCAGGCCAAGGATGCTGCGAGAGTTTGCGTCCACGGGGACCCCCATCGTACGTGATTGTGGTGCGTGCGAAGGCACGTCCCCATCATAGATGACAAGACGCGATAAGTTAGCCGAGGCTCCACCAGCAGCCCGATGCGCTTTGTCGGTGGTTTGAGGGGATGCGGCGACTCGTTTGAGGTGCGCGGAAGATCGAGGCAAAAAAGGACGGGTCGCGTCGCCCGTGGCCATAACCGCAGGCAACGCGACCCGTCAACGGCAATCAGCTGTGATGAGTCCCCTCGGTGGCTACACGTCCATGGAGAGGTAGCGCTCGCCCGTGTCGGGCAGGATCGCGACGATGGTCTTGCCGTCAAAGGCGCCCGTCTCGACCAGGGCGATGGCACCGGCAACCGCGGCGCCGGACGAGATGCCCACAAACACGCCCAGCTCCTTGGCGAGACGCTGCTTGACGGCGATGGCGGTGTCGGAAGCTACCTGCTGGACCTTGTCGACCACCTCCGCGTCATAGGTGTCGGGCACGAAGCCCGCGCCGATGCCCTGGATGCGATGCGCGCCAGCGGCGCCACCCGAGAGGACCGGGGACTCCGCGGGCTCGACGGCCACCACGGTCACGCCGTCCTTCTGCTCCTTGAGGTACTTGCCCGTGCCGGACACGGTTCCGCCCGTCCCCACGCCCGCGACAAGCACGTCGACGGCACCCTCGGTTGCCTCGAAGATCTCGGGGCCGGTGGTCTCGTAGTGCGCCTTGGGGTTGGCGGGATTGACGAACTGTCCGGCCACGATGGCGCCAGGGGTCTCGGCGAGGATTTCGTCCGCACGGGCGACCGCGCCCTTCATGCCTGCGGAACCAGGAGTCAGCACGATCTCCGCGCCGTAGGCGGCAGCCAGCTTGCGGCGCTCGATAGACATGGTCTCGGGCATGACCAAGATCATGCGATACCCGCGCTCGGCGGCGATCATGGCCAGGCCGACACCGGTGTTGCCGCTGGTGGGCTCGATGATGGTCCCGCCGGGCTTGAGGGTTCCGTCAGCTTCGGCGGCGTCGACCATCGCGCGGGCGATGCGGTCCTTGACCGAGCCGCCGGGGTTTGCGGCCTCGCGCTTTCCCAGCAGGGTCGCGCGACCATCCACCAGGGCAGACAGGTCGACGAGCGGAGTGGAGCCGATGAGGTTCTCGATCTTGGTTGCGTAAGACATGGGTGCCTCCTAAAAGGGCAGGTTGGTACCATCGTGGGCACCTGCCCACGCGGTTTGGACTCTATGTGAGGGGGGAGTGGCTTTACGCCCGAGCCTTGGCCCGCCTAACGTGTGCGGCGGCAGGCCATACCAGACCCGGGCACGGCACATGTGCAACAACAGCGGAATATGTTCGCCAAAGACTTCATGTGGAATATCCTACCGAAGTACTAGGAGATGTCAACCCACGTCATGTTACGTCTTGGAGAACGGTAAGACGCAACGGCGTGCCGTCAGCCCCTGGCCTCCTCGTCCATCAGACGGTCGTACATCACCTTGTTCGCCGCAAGCTCTGCCGCATCGTCCAGCGGTTCCAGCTCAGCCACGCCAAAGCGGCGTTCCAGGGCACGAGCGATGAGATAGTCGGCAACGCCAGGGTTCTTGGGCAACAGCGGCCCATGCACGTAAGTGCCCACCACGTTCTTGTAGAGGCAGCCCTCCTCGCCGGTCGTGCCATCGTTTCCGTATCCATGGAGCACCTTGCCCATAGGCTCGACCCCTGGGCCTAAGTGCGTGCGCCCGCCATGGTTCTCGAAGCCAACGATGGGCTGTGGCGAGATGCGACTCTCCACTGCGATGTTTCCGATGAGGCGCGGCGTTCCGCGGTCGGTGTAGAGGTCGACGAGCGAGAGCCCGCGCACCTCCTCGTCGCCCATGAGGTAGCTGTGGCCGAGGAGCTGGTAGCCGCCACAGACCGCCCCGAGCACGCCCCCATCCTCGACGAAGGCCGCAAGCTCGCGGCGGACCTCGAGCAGATAGTCGCAGACGATCCGCTGCTCGCGGTCTGAACCACCGCCAATGAACACGATGTCCGCGTCGACGAATGACGGGTGATCACCGGTGTGCACCTCCTCCACCTCGCAGGAGATGCCCCTCCATTCCATGCGGCGCCTGAGCACCAAGATGTTGCCCGAGTCCCCATAGAGGTTGAGCAGCTCCGGATAGAGATGCACCACACGCAGGGCCCTTCCGCTACCCATGACGCTCCCCCAGCCTCTCGAGCTCGTCTCTTGCCGGCCAAAGCGCGGAGTAGTTGGTGAGCACGTAGAGCGGACACTCGTCGGGGAGATCGGCCAACTGGCCCAAGGCTTCGCCCACGCTACCCGCAATGGCTGCCCCGATGCCCGCGTACTTGAGGCGCACCTGCACGTCATTGGCCCGATGCCCGCCCGCGATCACGCGGTGCATGCCCTCGTCACCAGCCAGGCGCTCGAAGTCCACGTCCCATATCCACGAGATGTCCCTGCCGTCGTTGTAGTTGTCATTGACGACGAAGAAGGCTGCCTTGGGACGTTCGTCCGCCAGCAGAAGCGAGAGGTTCTGGTTGAACCCCGTGGGATTCTTGGCCAGATTGAGCACCACTTCGCGGCCGTCGACGCCAAAGCGTTGCAGACGTCCGTTGGCGGGATGGTATCCGTCAAGCGCCTGCTGGAAGTGCGCGGCATCCACACCCGCGAGCGACGCCGCGGCAGCGGCGGCAAGAAGGTTGTACGCCATGTAGACGCCACCGAAGTCTGCATGGATGCGCCTTGTCCCCTCACCCGGGCGACTGAAATCAAACGACACACCCTCACGGTCCACTGCGACCGCCGTAGCGACAAAATCAAGCTCGGGGCGGGCAAAGCCGCAGTTGGGACAGGCGAACTTGCCGAGCTGCGCATAGGAGCGATACTCGTAACGAAGCTCGGTGCCGCACGCCTGGCAGAAGCGCGCCTCGGGCACGCGGTCCGGAGCAAGCCCCAGATCCTCTCCCATGCCAAAGGTCAGCACCTTGGTGCCCGCCTGCGTCGCACGCACCGCCACACCCATGGAGAGCGGGTCATCGCCGCAGGTCACCAGCTTCGTCGAGGGGGAGGCGGCCAGTGCGGCCACAATGGTGTCCTGCACGTGGTCGATCTCTCCCGCGCGGTCGAGCTGGTCACGGAAGAGGTTGAGCAGAACAAGGTAGTCCGGGCGCAGCTGCGGCAAGATGTGAATGGTAGAGAGCTCGTCGGCCTCGAGCACCGCCAAGTCTGCAGTCCCACCCGACAGAAGCGCCGAAGCCACCCCAGCGACCATGTTGGCGCCCGCGCGATTGCAGAGCACCCGCATGCCGGAGGCCTCGAGGGAGGCTGCAATCACGTTGTTGGTTGTGGTCTTGCCATTCGTCCCGCAGACGACTATCGATCCCTTGGTCGCCCTGTCTCGCAGATGGGCAATCAGCTGTGGGTCAAGGGCAAGCGCAATACGACCTGGGAGCTGAGAAGCGTTGCGATGCAACACGTTCGTCAGCCCCCAGTGTACGAGCCGTCCCAGACTAGTGGCAGCGGCGCTTATGAGCCTCATAGGCTATCCGGCAACCTCGACGGTGACGTCGCCCTCAGTCTCAGCCTCGACCTCGGCCTCCTCGACCTCGGCCTCCCCGACTGCCTCGGGAAGGTTCTCGGCCTCCTCGGTGGCCGGCAGCTTGGGCTGGCGCGCCTCGATCTCCTCGGGGGTCAGAACGTCCTCGATGCGCAGGTTGACGCCCGCGATCTCCAGGCCGGTCATGCCGGTGACGGCATCCACGACGGCGTGCTTGACATCCTCGAAGACCTGCGGCGCATAGGAGCCGTAGGCGATGAAGACAGAGATGTTGACGCGTACGGAGCTGTCGGGGGTAACCTCGACGGTCACGCCGCGGCGAGCGTCGCGCACGCCAAAGGCATCCTGCACGAGGTTGAGGAAGCCGCCCTTCATGCCGACGACGCCGGGCACGTCACGCATGGCCAGCGCGACGATCTTCTCGATGACTCCGTTGGAGAACGTGAGGGAATCCTCGGACTCAAGGTCCTCCTCAAGGTCAAGGCCTTCGGAGACGACCTCGTCCTCGACGGAAACCTGCAGCGGCTCCTCGGTCGCCTGCTCCTCGAGCTTGGTCTCGTCAATAGTGCTCATGTGTGCTCCCTTCGTTGGCTAACTTGCGTTAGTGACTACAACCTAGTTGTTGCCGCGGAACTCTACGATCACACGGCGGATGAAGTTGATGATCTTGGGCGTGCCATCAAGATACTGGCCGACGGCGACACCAATCGTCACCATGACCACCACGAACAGCGTGCGCCAGAAGCCGGCCACAAACATAAGCACGGCTACGACGAGTCCCAGAAGGCCACCAAGCAGCGCGTTCTCGTGGCCGGGCGCAACCTTGGACAGGAAGGCGGCGGGGCCTTGCGCCGGCTGCTTCTTCTCGTTCGAGGAGTCCGCGGGACTTTTGGCGGCAGAAGGCTTCTTGCCCTGAGCGGCACTCGGCTGCTCGCTTGCGCTCGGACGCTCATGGTCGCTTGTCGGCTCGACTTCAGGCTGCACTCGCTCGTCCTCGCTCGGCTCTGCGATCGTTAGCTTGACCTTGGCCATCGTCTACGCCACCTCCCCGTCAACGTCAGTCGGCTTGTCTTCGTCCTTCTCGCTCGCCGGCGCTGGCATGACGCTGCTCAGCGGCACGGTGATGTCAGCAGGCTCCTCTGCCTCGGCGAGGCTCGCCGCATGCTCGTACACCGACGCGGGCACCTCGAGGGAATCGACGGTCTCCACCACCACGTCCTGGGCGGGCTCGGGCATCTCCGCCTCGACGAACTCGAGGTTCACATGCTGCACGCGGTCACCACAGATCGTGGCGAGACCCGATGCGAGGTCGTCGTGGAGTCGCTTGCCCTCGATGGTCACGTCCACCACACGACGTGGCCTGATGCGTGCGGCAACCTCGATCTTGCCACCGCGACCGAGGCCGACACGCACCTTCTCGGCAACGTAGCGGTCCCCGTCCTCGATGACATGGGTTGCCTGGGACGAGATGGCCGTCTTGGTCACGGTGATCTGGTCACCTCCATCGCTGCTGATGACCACCGTCTTGCGCTTGCGTGGTGCGAAGATGGACACGAGCAGCGTGACGATGAGGCCGAAGGCCGTAACGGCAAGCAAGGCCTGCGATGCGAGGTAATAGTACGGGTTGGCCATGAGAGCGGCGGCCTCGCTCTGGTAGGGCCCTACCCACGGAAGCGCAAGGGCGCACAGGCACAGCACCCCAGCAAGTCCAAACACGAACAGGCAAAACCGCTTGATGCCACCCATAGGCGCCTCCCCGACTCATCGCCCCTGAGCGGGGCGAGCAACGTTTCACAACAGGATAGCGTAAGAGAGACGCCTGTGGGTTGCAAGAGAATATCGGCTAGCTCAGCGTCGAGGGGTCCCCTCCCGCTTTGATCACGTCCATCATCTTGGAGAGCGCCTCCTCGTCGGCGACCACATAGCTCACGCCGTCGACCATGGCCGTGGTGGAGGGTACGGTGGCCTGATAGACCGTTGCCCCGCCGACCTTGAGCCTGAGCATCAGCGGCCGTATGGAGTAGCAGCGCAGGGTGGTGCCCAGAAGGCCGGTCATGTTTCTCACCACGCTGGGAAGCTTGGTCGGCCCCTGCGAGAGCGCCTTGTTCATGATGGCCTGGATGAGGATGCGCTGGTCGATCTGGCGCTGGTAGTCGCCCAGGTCGAAGCCATGGCGCACGCGCGAGAAGAGCAGGGCGGTATGTCCGTCCATCTCCTGCTTGCCGGCGGAAAGCACAAGCCCCGTGTAGCTTGGGTCGTAGACATCCACCGGCACATCGACCGTCACGCCGCCGAGCGAATCCACGAGACCCTCGACGCCATCGAACTTGATGACCGCCACGTGCGAGATGGGAACTCCCGTGAGCTAGCTGACCTCATGAACCGCACCAGCTGCCCCGCCAAAGGCATAGGCGGCGTTGATCTTCTGCGTTCCGTAGCCCTCTATCTCCACCATCGTGTCACGGGGGATCGAGAGCATCGTCAGCTTGCCACCGAGCGGGTCGACACGCACCAGGATCATCGTGTCGGAGCGCGAGACGGTTTCGCCCTTGCGCGCGTCGGATCCGAGGGCAAGGACGTAGTAAGGCATGCCGGGCACGTGGCCCTTGAGCTCCTGCGAAAGCCCCTCGCGCTCGTCTTTGGGAAGGGCGATGGAGCGATCGATCGGCGAGAAGACCACGAGGTAGACGGCAACGATGGCCGCAATCGCAATCAGGAGCGGGAACAGGTTGCCCCTGCCCTCGCCGCGGCTGCGTCGGCGCTCGCCGCGCTCGGCACGACGGCTGCCGCGGGCTGCG